>NZ_JAMYVF010000008.1:0-245524 GCF_040323735.1 Mesorhizobium sp. M0029 | reverse complement strand
CGTCCTCCGTAGCTTTCCAACTTCGACGAACCTGCGATGTTCCGTAAGTGAGAGCATTTATCTCAGCCGAAACGAAGAGCTTCGTCAGGCACGCACCCAGTCAACAGTGAGTTGCCCTGTCCCTCGTGGGCAGGAGCCGAGTGCCGGCTGCCTCCTGTATTGCAATGTTTGCCTATTCGGCGGCCCCGCCTCGGCGTACCGGCGACCAGGGAGAACTCTCCCTTGCCGTCCATCGACGGTCCATCGTCCAACGGCCCCGCGCTGGTTCGATACCTTCGACGAAGCAATTGATGAAGGCATAGGATACGTCCTGATACACACGGGAAGGAGTTGGGACCGGCAGAAACGCGTTAAGTCCGCCCATGTCTTCAATGGCCGTGAGCCACTGCTGTGGGTGCATGGTGTCGCGCGCAATAAGGAAGGACACGATGTCCTTCATGCCGGGATCGTTGGTCATGTTGTACAGGCGGGTAGCAAGTACGCGGCCACTTCCTTCCGCAGTGACGTTTGCGACCATATCTTCGCAAGATTGCCGCCGGCGTAGGGATGCGAAGCATTGAAGGGAAACGCCGTTGGCGTTTTCAGGCAGTGCGGCCAGGCCGGTCGACAAGATTTGGCGGACGTTCATCCCGTTGAGGGCCGAGCCGCCGACCTGTCGGGGAAAGGCGGTAGCGCTTCCGCGACCACCTTACCCCCGCTGCTTTGACGCCATGCCCACCAGCTCGCCGACTCTGCGGCTGGAGATTGCACTCATCGCTAATGACTGCTGGGCGTACTTTTCTGGGGTGGATCGTGCCGGTCCGCCTGTACGCTCGAATTTCTGCCTTTGGGATTCCGCTGGGGCCAGCTCAAAGACCTGAGGCATGCCTGAGCTAGGCTACTGGTGAACGCGTCTCCAAGGCCAAGTCTCTACTTTGCAGAACGCCTCCCTACGCCCCCAACGTCGGCTCCGTATTCACCTCCAGCGCCTCTTCCGCCTCATCTTCCTCGCCGAGCACCTCCCCATGCACCCCCAGCGGCCGGCCGATCCAGATCGGATCGACGAGATGGTCGCGTTTGGGGTTGGTGGTGTTGGGGTGGATGAGAATGCTCAGGCCGCCGTGGTTCAGCATCAGCCATGGGACCAGCGTGGCGAAGATCTCGGTGGCGAAGGAGACCTGGTACATGGCCTGCTCGTGCGGGCCGACCGGCTCGTCGCGCCAGTTGCCCAGGCGCACGCGAAAACGTTCGCCGATGCGCAGGCGCAGCCATTCGGCGTGTTGCCGCTCGGCTTGGCCGTCATAGTAGATGTGGGCGTGATAGCTGGCGATCTCGGCGAGCGGCCTTGGCCGGTTGGCGGTGTTCACCTTGATGGCTCCCTCGGCGATTATGGTGCGGGCAGCGTATACGCAAGGGGGCGGGGTGGCCAAGGGGGGCACAGCGTGTGCTCGTCATCTCGATTTCGGGCCAATCGCATATGGAGCTCCCCCGCTCCGTCTCGGCTTCGCCCAGCCACCTCTACCCCCACATTCGTGGGGGAGAGGAAATGCTAATCGCCAAGATCGCTGCCTTGAAAAGCTTGGCATTTCCTCTCCCCCATGGACATGTGGGAGAGGTGGCCGCGAAGCGGACGGAGTGGGGGCGGGCGCCGCCGTATGCCTATTGCCAGCACTTCATCGGGCGAGGACCCGCTGATCGCAGAGGTCTCTTGCCCCAATCAAACCCTGCCCATCAGCACCAGGATCAGCAGCACCACCAGCACAATGCCGACGATGCCCGATGGCCCATAGCCCCAGGAGCGCGAATGCGGCCAGGCCGGTACGGCGCCGATCAGGATCAGGATCAAGACAATGATGAGGATGGTGCTGACGGTCATTAAGAGTCCCTCGCCTTGCTGGTCGGATACGAGGGGACAATGCAAAAGGCCGCCCGGTTGTTCCGGACGGCCTTTTGTCTGACTGGTCGAATGCAGCTATTCCGCGGCTTTCGGGAAGGCGATTGCCGGCTCGTCGAGCGGACCCGGTCTCGGCCCCATAGGCGCATCGGGCTTCTTGTCGCGGCCGAACAGCCGGCGGAAGAACGCGTAGAAGCGGCTGTTCTTGCTGCGCGTGAAGATCATCAGCATGGACGGCGTCACCACCAGCGTCAGCAGCGTGGCGAAGGACAGGCCGAAGACGATGGCCGAGGACAGCGAAATCCACCATTGCGTCGACGGCGCGTTGATCGTCGTCTCGTGATGGAAGATTTCCAGCCCGAGACCAAAGGCGATCGGCAGCACGCCGAGGATGGCCGATACCGCCGTCAGCACCACCGGGCGGGCGCGCTCGCGGCAGGTCTGCAGCACCGCCTCCATCTTGTCCCAGCCCTCTTCGCGCAGCCGGTCATAGGTGTCGATGAGCACGATGTTGTTGTTCACCACCACGCCGGCCAGCGCGATGACGCCGATGCCCGACATGACGATGCCGAAGGCCTCGCCGGTCAGGAGCAGCCCCAGGAACACACCGATCGTCGCCATGACCACGCAGGACAGCACCAGAAGCACGCTGGTGAACTTGTTGAACTGCATCAAGAGCACCAGGAAGATCAGGAAGATCGCCGCGCCGAAGGCCTTGCCGAGGAAGGCGCTGGCTTCGGCGCTGTCCTCGTTCGACCCCGCCAGCTTCCAGCGTATGCCGTTGTCGAGCTTCATGTCGGTGACCGCCTTGGTCACCTCCGCCTGCACCGCCGCAACCTGGTTACCGGCGGCGACGTTGGCCTGGACGACCACTGTGCGGGCGCCATCGATGCGGTTGAGGATGCCGACGGTCGGCTCCGGCTTGCGCACGACGAAGTTGGAGATCGGCACCGAGCCTTGCGCAGTCTGCACCCGGAGCTCGTCGAGCGTCGACAGCGTGCGGCGGTCTTCAGGCAGCCGCAGCCTGATGTCGACGGCATCGTCGGCGCCGGCAGGCCTGTACTCGGACAGCTTCAACCCGTTGGTCACCAGTTGCACCACCGTGCCGACGGCGGTCGGGCTGATACCGTATTGCGCCGCCTTGGCGCGGTCGACCTCGAGCGCCCAGTCGACGCCGGGCGGCGGCAGGCCGTCGGAAACGTCGATGACACCGGGCACCTTGGCAATGCGCGCCGCAACCGCGCGGGCCTGGTCGTCGAGCCCTTTGGGGTCGATGGCCGAAAGCCGCAGCTGCACCGCCTTGCCCGTGGGAGGACCGGCCTCCGGCACGCGCACTTCGACATCGACGCCGGGAATGCCGGCCATGACGGTGCGCAGCTCATCCAGGATATTGTTCGCCGATTTGCGCTCGCGCCAGTCGATGAACTCATACTGGATGACGCCGACGACGTCCTCCGGCACGTCCTGTCCGCCGCCCTGCGTCTTGCCGACGCGGGTATAGACCGATTTGACGCCAGGCCAGCCAAGCAGCCGGTTTTCGGCGATCCTGGTCGCCGTGTCCATTTCGGCCAGCGAGAGATTGCCGCGGGCATGCACATAGAGCAGGCCGTAATCGGGCTCGACGCTGGGGAAGAACTCGACGCCGGCGCCATATTTCGAATAGGCGAAGCCGACGCCGGTGAGCAGCACGGCGGTGAGCACCAGCACGGTGATGGGGAAGCGCACCGCCTGTTTGACCAGCGCCATGTACCAGCCGTCGCGATTGTGTTCCTCGTGATGCTCCGGCGCCTTGGCGAAAAGCGCGCCCAGCGTCGGCGCGAACACCAGCGCATAAAGCATCGAGGCCGACAGCGTGACGATCAGCGTGATCGGCATGTATTTCATGAAGTCGCCGATGATGCCGGGCCAGAACAGCAGCGGCGAAAACGCCGCGATGCGGGTCATGGTCGCGGCGATGACCGGACCGGCCATGCGCTTGGCGGCCAGCGTGAAGGCTTCCGCCTTCGGCATGCCTTCGCCCATGCGCCGTTCGGCAAATTCGGTGACGATGATGGCGTCGTCGACCAGCATGCCGACCGCCAGGATAAGGCTGAACAGCACGATCATGTTGATCGTGTAGCCCATCATCGCAAGCAGCAGGATGCCGATCAGGAAGGATGACGGAATGGCAAGCCCGATCAGCAGCGAGGCGCGGCCCGACAGCGCATAGAGGATGACGATGAACACCAGGATGACGGCGATCATCACGTGGTTCTGCAGGTCGCCCAGCAGCTGGCTGACGAAGACAGACTTGTCCTGCGTGTAGGTGATGTTCATGCCTTCCGGCATCGTCTTGACGTAGGCGTCGGACACTTCCCGCACCTTGGCCAGCGTGTCGATCAGGTTGGCGCCGATGCGCTTCTTGACTTCGATGGCGATGGCCGGCTTGCCGTTGAGGCGAGTGATGGTCTCGGCGTCGGCGAAGGTCGAACGCACCGTGGCGATGTCCTTCGCCTGCACGACGGCATTGGGGCCGGCGACCACCGGCAAGGACGCGACATCCTCGGGTGTCTCGATCAGCGACGGCACCTTGACCGCGTATTTGCCTTCCGAACCCTCGATATTGCCGGCGGCGACCAGGCTGTTGGAAGCGCCGACCGCGCCGATCAACTGGTCGAGCTGCAGGCCGTAGGAGGACAGCTTCATCGGGTCGATGACGACCTCGACGAGATCGTCGCGCGCGCCTTGTATGGTGCCCTCAAGAACGCCCGGGACTTCCTCGATGCGGTCGCGCAGTTCGCGCGCCGCCGCCGTAAGCACACGCTCGGGCACATCGCCGGACAGCGTGACGACCAGGACGGGAAACTCGGAAATGTTGACCTCGGTAACAACCGGTTCTTCTGCCGCTTGGGGAAGGTCAGCCTTCGCGTCCTGAACCTTCGAGCGTGTATCAGTCACCGCGGTGTCGACTTTTATAGACGGCAGAAACTCAAGGAAGACAAAGGCACCGCCCTGATAGGCGGATGATTTCATCTCCTTTAACCCCTTGAGACTCTTAAGCTTTGCCTCCAGAGGCCTAAGCAGAAGTCTTTCAGCGTCTTCGGGCGCGATGCCTTGATAGGCAACATTTATATAAACATAAGGGGTAGGAACGTCGGGTTCCGCTTCCTTCGGTGTCGACTGATAGGCGACCCAGCCCGCCAGCAGCAGGAAGACCAGCACCGCAATGGTCAGCCGGGCATTGTTGATCGCGAGTTTGACGATATCCATGGCCTGTTCTCAAGATTTCAGGAGCCGCATGGCGGCCGGTTGTCCCCGCCCGGGGCCACCCGGCGCTACTGCGTTGTCGCTTCGCCCAACAGTTTCTGGATGGTCGCCTGGTCGGCCTCGACCGGCTTGACGACGTCCCCTTCCTTGACGAGCTCCTGGCCGGCGACGATGACGCGGGCATCGGCGGGAATGCCGCCAAGCACCAGGCCCTTCGGCGAGTCATCGACCAGGTCGATCGGGAAGAACACCACCTTGTTGTCCTTGTCGACGGCGCGGATGCCGAGGTCTCCCTTGTCGCCCAGCGTCACCACGGAGCGCGGCAACATGACGGCGTCGGTCGGCTGCGCGCTGAGCGCAATCTCTGCCGTCATGCCGGCCGGCACCGAGCCGTCGGCATTGGGGACGGCGATCTCGACGCGGAAGGTGCGCGTCGCCGACGAGGCGTCGCGGCTGATGTAGCGCACGGTGCCTTCGACGGTCTGGCCGCTGACCAGCCGCACAGCAGCCTTGTCGCCGAGCTTGAGATAGCCGAGGTCGCGTTCGCTGACTTCACCGCGCGCAATCACCGGATCGAGCTTGAGGATGGTTGCCACCTCGCCGCCCTGCATGACGGAACTGCCGAGCTCCACCGGCACCCGGTCGATGACGCCGTCGAAGGGCGCCTTGACCAGATTGCGGTCGAGTTCGGCCTGCGCCGTTTCCAGCTGCGACTGCGCAGCGGTCAGGTTCGAACGCGCCGTGTCGAGCTGCAGCTTGGGCAGATTGCCGGTCTTCATGAGCCGCAGCGACGCTTCGAGTTCAGCCTGGCGCTGCACGACGAGCTGCTTGGCATTGTCGACCATCGAGATCTTTTCTTCCGCCGCAAGCATCAGCACCAGATCGCCGGTCTTGACGTGATCGCCCTGCTTGACCGGCAGCTTTTCGATGACGCCGGCGACACGCGTCGCCAGCACGGCGCGCTTGTCGGCCTCGGTCAGCCCGGAAATGCGGATGGCGCGGGCATAGGTCTTGCGCGGCGGCGTCACCACCGCGACGGTGCGCAGCGGCGCCTTCGGTTCGGCCTCGGCTGCCTTAGGCCCAGTGGTCGGGGGCTTGGCTGCGTCCGGCGCCTTGGCCTGATCGCCCGGCTTGGCCTGGTCGCCCGGCTTGGCAGCGCCTTCGACAGCGGCGCTGCCGACGGACGAGAACGCGCCTGTTCCCATCCAGGCGGCGAAGCCGATGAGCACGACAATAGCGGCAAGCTTGTGAAACCTGATCTTCGGCATCATTTTTTTCCACTGCGGGGTTCGGCCAAGTCGTTATCCAACAGGGTGTCCGTCGTCTAACAGCTACCGTGTCTTCCAACTCGGGCGCATCGCCGATATGGGTGCGCGCCAGGCCGTGTTCAATTTGCCGTGAACGGCGAAGCCGCGCTTCTACATCAAAGTTGCATCGCAATACAGTCGAAAAGTTGCAGGGGCATTGCGCAAGGCAGGCGTAGTGTGGCCAACGGAAACGGTTTTATCGGCGCCCCGTCAGGCGGCGGAACCACAGTCTCGGAACCATACGGATGTTGGAGGCGCTTTGTTTTCAAGGCGTTTTGGGCACTGACATCCCCTGTGCCCGCACCAGTTTTTGACGCTCAAATGTGGGCGCGCCCTGCGTCGTCGCGACTTGAATGGCAGTAGGCGTCAGTATGATTTTGTATACCGTCACACGCAGAAGTTGCGCCGCATCGGGAAAGCCGCCGGCGCTGCTCCGAAAAACTCAGGCCCGCCGGCGTTCCGCCTCCGGCTTCTTGCGGGCGGCGAGAAATTCCTTCACCCGCCGTCCCGGTGCCGGCCCGCGCACCGGTTTGAAGCCGTCATCGAGTTCGCCGGAAAGATCGAGCGTCGGCCGCTTGCCGACGGCGTCGTAATTCTCCTCCAGCCAGTCGCTGGCCGCTATACGGCCAAGGTCTCTGAGATAGCTCAGGAAGGCCCATTCCGCATTGACCTTGGACGACGCCGACAGATCCTTGAACGCCTCGTCGGCATCGATGCGGTGCATGCGGATGTCGCGGTATTCGCCAGGCGGCAGCCGGCCGGCGGCGATCAGCTCCTTGACGAAGGCGATCGAGCGGAATTCGTTCAGCAGCCCGGCATTGAAGGTGATCTCGTCGATGCGGTTCTGGATTTCGTTGGCGCTTCTCGGCGTGCCTTCGCGCACCACCGGATTGATCTGCACCAAAAGCACATCCTCGGTCGCCGCCGTCTTGAAGAACGGGAACAGCGCCGGATTGCCGCCATAGCCGCCATCCCAATAGGGCACGCCCTTGATCTCGACGGCGCGGAACAATTGTGGCAGGCAGGCCGAGGCCATCACCGTGTCGAGGTCGATCTCGCCATCGGAAAAGACGCGCAGCTGGCCGGTCTCGACATTGGTCGCCGAAATGAACAGCTCCATCGACTTGCAGGCGTGAACATTTTTGAAATCGATCTCCTGCTCGACCACGTCGCGTAGCGGGTTCAAGCCCAGCGGATTGGCGACATAGGGCGAAAACACTCGGGACATGGTGTCGAAGAAGAAATATCCGGGCGTGTTCTCGATCGACCAGTTGCCCCAGGCGACGTCCCACGGCATGCGCTGCACCGGGCTGAAGCGGCCCTTGGCCGCCACCGCGCGCCAGAAATCGTCGAGCTTTTGCCGTGCACCCTCGACGCCGGCGCGCACAAACCCATCGGCCAGCGCCACCGCATTCATGGCGCCGGCGCTGGTGCCGGACACCGCCGCGATCTCCAGCCTGCCATCCTCCAGCAGCCGGTCGAGCACGCCCCAGGAGAAGGCCCCGTGCGAGCCGCCGCCCTGCAGCGCGATGTTGATCTTCTTCGTTTCCTCCGCCTTGCCGTTTTTGGTCATGGCGTTCCTGTTCGGTTTGGTCGCTGCTGCCTCATTCCGCCCGGGGATCGGGCGGGTTCGACTGCAGCGGACTTATATTGCAGCGCAGCATATAAGGGATGACCAAGGCAAGAACACGAACACGGTCGCGTGATCACATGAAATTTTGGTCATGGGGAATGGTCCTCCACGCCCAGGTCTTCGCCCTACGAATACCCCCACCCTTGATCCCTCCCCACAAGGGGGAGGGAGACTTGGTAGACGCTGATCTCAGCAAACCACCGACGTTTCGGCGGCGCGCGCCAGCTGCCCTCCCCCTTGTGGGGGTCCGAAGGACGGGCGAGACCCGTGGCTCGCCCCGGCAAGCTAGGGTGGGGTCCTCTTCGCAACAATCTGAACTTGGAACCTCAGGCCACGAGGTCCGGCACCGGCCCGACATAGCGCGATTGTGGACGGATCAGCCGCCCCGTCGTCTGCTGTTCGCGCGCATGCGCGATCCAGCCGGCGACACGTCCGGCGGCAAAGACATTGCTGAACGCCTGTGGCGGAAAGCCAGCCGCCTCAAGCACAAGCGCTGTGTAAAACTCGACATTGGTCTGCAGCGAGCGCTGCGGCTTGGCGATCCGCAGCACTTCGAGCGCCGTCTGCTCGACCTGTTCGGCGAAGGCCAGGCGGCGGCCGGCTTCGCCCTCGCTGCCGAGCTGCCGCACGACGGCTTTCAGTACATCGGCGCGCGGATCGCGCACGCGGTAGATACGATGGCCGAAACCCATGATGCGCTCGCCATGCGCGACCTTCTCGCGCAGCCAACCGGCCGCGTCGCCATGCGCCTGGATTGCATCGAGCATCTCGATCACCGGGCCGGGCGCGCCGCCGTGCAGCGGCCCCTTGAGCGCGCCGAGCCCGGCCAGCACCGACGATGTCAGCCCTGCCAGCGTCGATGCGACGACGCGGGTGGCAAAGGTCGAGGCGTTGAGGCCGTGATCGCAGACGGTGACCAGATAGGTGTCGAGTGCCCTTGCCAGCGCCGGCGACGGGACGGATCCCTCGAGCATCCTCAGCATGTCGGCGGCATGATCGGCCTTCGCGTCAGGTGCGATCGGCTGCTCGCCACGCGCCAGCCGCAGCAGAGCCGGCGTCAGCACGGCGGGCGCCGCGATCAGCCGCAAGGCGTCCGTCAGCGTCTCGCCATCCGGCAGCAGCGCCATGCCGGCGCGCATGGCGCCATAGATCTCAAGCGGTGCGAGCAGCGGCAGCGAGGGCGCAAGCCGCTCGAACACCGCGACGCGAGCCTTGCCCAGCCTCGCTGCCAGTTCGGCATCGCCGGGAAGGCCGTCGAAGAAGCCGTCGAGCAACAGGCGAACGACTTGCGCATAGCGCCAGCGTCCCGCCAATTCCGGCAGCGAATGACCGCGGATCGTCAGGCGGCCGCCAAGGCCATCGACATCGGAGAGCACGGTCTCCGCCGCCACCACATCATCGAGCCCGTTCGCCATATCTCATCTCCTTGCAGCTTTTCTGCATGGGAGATAAGGGTTAGGCTGCGCCTCGATCAATCTTGATCAATATAATCAATATGTGAGCTAAAAATGTCCGAATGGCTGTCGCGGGAAGAGGCGCTGGAAAGGCTCAAGGTCCGGCCGCAGACGCTTTACGCCTATGTCAGCCGCGGCCGCATCGGCATGCGGCCGGATGAGAGCGACCCGCGCCGCAGCCAGTACCGCGCCGACGACATCGCGGCATTGGCGACCCGCCGGGCGCGCGGCCGCAGTCCCTCGGCCATCGCCGCGAGCGCGATCGCCTGGGGCGAACCCTCGATCGCAACAGCAATTTCGACCGTTCTGCACGGTCGCCTCATCTATCGAGGACAAGACGCTGTTGCGCTATCCAAATCGGCGACGCTGGAGGAAACCGCCGCTCTGCTGTGGGCCTCGGCCGAACCGGTGACGTTCAAAGCTCCGTCATCTGAAGCGCCTCATCCAGTCGGCCGCGTCTCGGCCTTTGCGCAGCTTGCCATGCTTGCCGGCCACGGGCGGCCTTCGCTCGGACGCAGCGCCGCCTCGCTGTGCACCGAGGCCGCGCACACAATAGCAGCACTAGCGCAATCGCTGGGCGCGGGAACCGGCACAGCGCCTGTCCATAAGCGCCTGGCGCAGGGCTGGTCGGTGGATGATGCCGGCGCGGAAGCGATCCGCTGCGCCCTCGTCCTGCTCGCCGATCATGAACTCAACGCATCGACCTTTGCCGCCCGCGTCGCAGCGTCCACAGGCGCCTCGCCTGCCGCATGCCTGCTGGCCGGCCTGGCAACGCTGTCCGGCCCGCGCCACGGTGGCGCCGGCGAAGCGGCGATGCAACTGGCTGAAGATGCAGCAGCCCACGGCGCGGATGCGGCGATCCGGCGCTGGCTCGGCCATGATCGGCCCTTGCCGGCGTTCGGCCATCCGCTCTATCCCGACGGCGATCCCCGTGCCACCGCACTTCTGGCAGTCATCCCTGTCGACGAGACGCTGCAACAGCTGCAAAAAGCCGCCATGGCGGCGGCCGGTGCCCAGCCCAACATCGACTTCGCCCTGGCCGCACTAACGCGCGGCCTTGGCTTGCCGCGCGATGCACCGTTCCAGCTGTTTGCGCTCGGACGCAGTGTCGGCTGGGCCGCGCATATGGTCGAACAGATCATTAGCGGCAGCATCATCAGGCCGCGTGGCCGCTATGAGGGACGCGTGATTTAAGCCGACCTGGCCGTGTTCCCGAACCGCGCACGGTACGCGACGGGCGTCGTGGCGAACTGCTGACGAAAATGATGCCGCAGCGTGCCTGCCGCGCCAAAGCCGGCGGTCTCGGCAATCCGTTCGATCGGCATGGCGGTGTCTTCCAGCAGCGTGCGCGCCCGCGAAAGCCGTTCCGACAGCAGCCAGCGCGCCGGCGTGACACCGGTCGCGGCCGCGAACCGGCGCAGGAACGTCCGCTCGCTCATCCCGGCAAGCTCGGCCAAGATGGCGACGGGATAGTCGGCAGAAATATCGGCGCGCATCCTGTCGATCAACGGTCCAAGCCGGCTGCGCTCATGTGGCTCGGGTACGGAACTCTCGACATACTGCGCCTGGCCGCCGTCGCGATGCGGCGGTACCACCAGACGGCGCGCCACCATGTTTGCAGCCTTGGTGCCGAAGTCGCGCCGAACCAGATGCAGGCAAAGATCGATGCCCGCGGCACTGCCTGCCGATGTCAGCACATTGCCCTCATCAATGTACAAAACGTCCGGGATCACGGTGATGTCGGGGTACATCTCCGTCAGCTTCTCGCTGTAGCGCCAATGCGTGGTCGCCCTTTTGCCCGCAAGCAGGCCGGCGGCGGCAAGCACGAACACGCCCGAACAGATCGAAAGAATGCGAGAGCCGCGCTCGTGTGCCTTTCGAAGCGCCTCGATCAGCGCCGGCGGCACCGGAGCCTCCGTTCCGCGCCATCCCGGTACGATCACCGTGCCGGCCTGGCCGATCAGATCGATCCCGCCGTCGGCAACAATACGCACGCCGCCCAGCGCGCGCATTTCACCGCCATCGATCCCGGCAACGGCAAAACGGTACCAATCCTCACCCATTTCCGGCCGGGGCAAGGCGAAGATCTCAACCGCCACGCCAAACTCGAACGTGCACAGCCCGTCATAGGCAACGGCAACGACAAGAGGGTTGGCAGGGCGCGGATTCGCAGAGGATGGCATGATCTTGACGATATATGGCAAAGCTGCCAGCTGCAATCGCCCTGCTTCCTGTCTTATCTCTCCGTCGCATCAGCAATGGAGATACGAGGATGAGCCACGTGACAGACATTCCGGCGGCATCGCCGGATATCGCCCGCGACCATTTTCTGCGCCGGCTTTCCGTCGAGACCGACTGTTCCGACGTCGCCGCCGCACTGCGTGCCGGAGAGCCGGACTTTGTTCTCCTGCATGTGGTCGGTTCGCCGGAAGCCTATGGACGCCGCCATGTGCCGGGCGCGCTGCATCTGCCCCACCGCGAAATATCGGCCGGGCGGATGGTGCAATGGCCCGAAAGGACGCTGTTCGTCGTCTATTGCGCGGGACCGCATTGCAATGGCGCGGATCAGGCGGCCTTCAAGCTGGCCAGCCTCGGTCGTCCCGTGAAGATCATGATCGGCGGCATAACCGGTTGGCAGGACGAGGACCTTCCTTTCGCTTCAGGCAAGGAGCCCGGTGTCTTGCACGCGTGAGGCCACGCGATATGGTCGGCCTTGAAGACTGGGCAAGCATGCAGAAGGCGATGGTTAGAATTCGTCCATTCGTGCGCCAGGATGTCGGTGCGGTGCTCGCCCTCATACGGGCGCTAGCCGTCTTCGAGGGTTATGACGACGGGTCGATTTTCAGCTGCCACGGTTCCCAGATATCGTCGGGCTGGCCGTCGAGCGAGCGGTAGAAGGCTTTGGCCGGCGAGTTGGATTTCAGCACCGTCCATTTGATGGCGGAGGCACCAATGCTCAAAGCGTGTTGGCGAAGCTGTTCAACAAGCGCATGGCCGACCCCCATGCCGCGCGTCGCTTCAGTGACGTAGAGTTCCTTCAGCCAGACAACCGGCTTCAGGTCGTAGGTCCAGGGGATGAGGTAGTGGACGGCGATGCCGACGATCACGCCCTCTCGCTCCGCCACCAACACGCCGAACCGGGGCGATGGCCCCAGCCCGTGCTCGATGAGGTTCGCTTCGGTGACGCGAAGCTTGTGACGGCCGCCTCGACCAACTGAGGGCGGTCGACCATGCGGCGGTCGCTTACGACATCGTATCGAGCTTGCGCTGCATGGCGGCGATCTGTTGCTTCAGTTCCTGAAGGTCGTCGCCGCTCTTTTCCGCGACGTCCTTGCGGGCCGGCTCGGGTGCAGCCGCGGCCGCAGCGTTTGTGGCGGCGGTCGGGAACGGCGTGAACAGGCGCATCGCGTTCTGGAACATTTCCATGTTGCGGCGTGTCTGCTCTTCCAGCGCCTTGATCGGCGTGGCGATCTTCATCACATCCAGCGGCGACTTGCCGATCGCGCCCTTCATCTGTTCGCGGAACCGCTCCTGCTCCTTGGAGAAGGCCATCATCGACTGTTCGAGGAAGCTCGGCACGATCTGCTGCATCTGGTCGCCATAGAAAGCGATCAGCTGGCGCAGGAACGGGATCGGCAGCATGTTCTGCCCATCCTTGTTCTCCAGTTCGAAGATGATCTGCGTCAGCACCGGATGGGTAATGTCGTCACCGGTCTTGGCGTCCTGGACGGTGAACTCCTCGCCCTTCTTGACCATCTCGGCCAGATCCTCGAGCGTCACATAGGTGCTGGTGCCGGTATTGTAGAGCCGGCGATTGGCATATTTCTTGATAATGATAGGGTCGTCTTTCGCGGCCATCAGCATCCTCCCGGGACACCGGCGCACCTGAGTAAGCCGCCGGTAACGATTGCGCCATTTTTAAGGATATGCGCAAAAGCTCTATAATTCCAAGCGCTTTGTGCAGTGCGGCATCATTTATTGCTGCATGGCCGGCCAATTATGCTGCGCAGCAAAGGTTGGGCGATCCCGCCGGCCGCTCACGCCCTGCTTGCGGCGCTTGGCCGGCATGCCCATTTCCGGTTTGACTTGGGGTGTGGAACGGGCAAGAAAAGTCCCAACAAGCCCCCAAGAACACGACACCTCGAAGTCTGGAGAGAAAAATGTCCGCTTCCAATTCAATCGTCGTTGCCAGCGCCGCACGCACGGCTGTCGGCTCTTTCAACGGCGCCTTCGCCGCCACCCCGGCGCATGAACTTGGCGCCGTCGTCATCAGGGAGCTTTTGGCGCGCGCCGGCGTCGAGCCGGGTGAAGTCGACGAGGTCATTCTCGGCCAGGTGCTGACCGCCGCGCAGGGCCAGAACCCCGCCCGCCAGGCGTCGATCAATGCCGGCCTGCCCAAGGAGACCACCGCCTGGGGGCTCAACCAGGTTTGCGGCTCTGGCCTGCGCGCCATCGCGCTCGGCATGCAGCAGATCGCCGCCGGCGACGCCACTGTGATCATCGCCGGCGGCCAGGAATCGATGTCGCTGTCGCCGCACGCCGAGCACCTGCGCGCCGGCGTCAAGATGGGCGACTACAAGATGATCGATACCATGATCAAGGACGGGTTGTGGGACGCCTTCAACGGCTACCACATGGGCAACACCGCCGAGAACGTCGCCCGCCAGTTCCAGATCACCCGCGACGACCAGGACCAGTTTGCGCTGGCCTCGCAAAACAAGGCCGAGGCCGCGCAGAAGGCCGGCAAGTTCAAGGACGAGATCGTCGCCTTCACGATCAAGGGCAGGAAGGGCGACACTGTCGTCGACCAGGACGAGTACATCCGCCACGGCGCCACCATCGACGCCATGTCCAAGCTGAAGCCGGCTTTCGACAAGGACGGCACCGTGACCGCCGCCAACGCGTCGGGCATCAATGACGGCGCCGCCGGCGCGCTGCTGATGAGCGAGGCTGAAGCCACAAGGCGCGGCATCACCCCGCTGGTGCGCATCGCCTCATGGGCGACGGCCGGCGTCGATCCGGCGATCATGGGCACCGGACCTATTCCCGCCTCGAAGCGGGCGCTCGAGAAGGCCGGCTGGTCGGTCAAGGACCTCGACCTTGTCGAGGCCAATGAAGCCTTCGCTGCGCAGGCCTGCGCCGTCAACAAGGGCATGGGCTGGGATACGTCGATCGTCAACGTCAATGGCGGCGCCATCGCCATCGGCCATCCGATCGGCGCGTCGGGCGCCCGCGTCTTCAACACGCTGGTTTTCGAGATGCGCCGCCGCGGCGCCAAGAAGGGCCTTGCCACGCTGTGCATCGGCGGCGGCATGGGCGTCGCTCTGTGCGTGGAAGCGCTGTGAAAGAGAAGTGAGTAGTGAATAGGGAGTAGTGAATGGGGAAGAAGGAGCAGCGCGGCGGGATATCGATCCCTACTCGCTACTCCCTACTCCCTATTCCCTTCTTCCGACCAAAGGGAGGAAGAACTTTCAATGACCAAAGTAGCGCTCGTCACCGGTGGATCGCGCGGCATCGGCGCCGCCATATCGATCGGCCTGAAGAATGCCGGTTACACCGTTGCAGCCAACTATGCCGGCAATGACGAGGCAGCGGGGAAGTTCAGCGCACAAACCGGCATCAAGGCCTACAAATGGTCGGTCGCCGACTACGACGCCTGTGCCGCCGGAATCAAACAGGTCGAGGCCGATCTCGGCCCGGTCTCAGTGCTGGTCAACAATGCCGGCATTACCCGCGACGCCATGTTCCACAAGCTGACGCGCGAGCAGTGGAAGGAAGTCATCGACACCAATCTGTCTGGGGTCTTCAACATGACGCATCCGCTGTGGGGCGGCATGCGCGACCGCAAATTCGGCCGCGTCATCACCATTTCCTCCATCAACGGCCAGAAAGGCCAGGCCGGCCAGGTCAACTATTCCGCCGCAAAGGCCGGCGACATCGGCTTCTCGAAGGCGCTGGCGCAGGAGGGCGCGCGCGCGGGCATCACAGTCAATGTCATCTGCCCCGGCTACATCGCCACCGAGATGGTCAAGGCGATCGACGAGAAGGTGCTGAATGAACGCATCATCCCGCAGATTCCGGTCGGCCGCCTCGGCGAACCGGAAGAGATCGCGCGTTGCGTCGTCTTCCTCGCTTCCGAAGACGCCGGCTTCATCACCGGTTCGACCATCACAGCCAATGGCGGCCAGTATTTCGCCTGAACGACAGCATTTCGCCCGGTAGGACGGGCCGTCTTATGGCCCGTTTTTTCATCGCCGGCCGGCGATGTTCCCGGGCTGCGCGCTAGACATTGACCCGTTCCGGCACGCAAAGATTAACGATTTCTAGGCGCCCTGTGCAAAACCCGGTTCGCAAGCTGTGAATTCTCGGTGGACAAGCTGTGGACAACACAACATGTTGGGGTGAACAAACCAGGAAAATCCCGCGATCGCTGATTCGTCACCCATTCGTTCCGGCTTTGAGCGGAACGTTAACGACCAAGGCCGGAAACCACCGGAAAATGGGTTAAGGCCGATTAAGAAGATTCAACAATTTCATAATGTTGGCTGAGGCGTATCGGATCACGACGATGCCCCGCCGGCAAAGGTTAACGCCAATGGTCGCCTTGCAGGAATCGGGCCAGTTTCCGCGATTCAGCATATGGTGAGACTCAGGCTCGCAAAATCCACATGTAGCCGTGAACAAAAGCTGAATCTGCCGGAGTCACTGATTCGTCGCCGATTCGTTCCAGACTCGTTCCAACTGTTAATTGAGACCTCAAAGACGAACCGTGGGATTGCCGGCCGGAACATTCCGCTTTCGCTTCGCGCCTGAAATCCCTATGTGTCGCCTGTCATACGCGCCACGCGAGGCGCGCTCCCGACAACACGATGCAGAAAGCCTCATCTCCAGGCCGATGAACATCCAGCCGAAACACACCGAGCCGCTGATCCTGTCGGGCCGCGACGTGACTGCCGTGCTGGGTCCGACCAACACCGGCAAGACCCATCTCGCCATCGAGCGCATGGTGGCGCATGAGAGCGGCATTATCGGCCTGCCGCTCCGCCTTCTGGCGCGCGAGGTCTATGCCCGCGTCTGCGAAAAGGTCGGCGCCCACAAGGTGGCGCTCATCACCGGCGAGGAAAAAATCCAGCCGCCCGGCGCGAAATATTCGGTCTGCACCGTCGAAGCCATGCCGCGCGAGACCGACGTTGCCTTCGTCGCTATCGACGAGGTGCAGCTCGCCGGCGACCTCGAGCGCGGCCATATCTTCACCGACCGAATCCTGCACCTGCGCGGCCGCCAGGAAACGCTGCTGCTCGGCGCGGCCACCATGCATGGCATCCTGCAAAAGCTACTGAGAGGCGTCTCGGTGGTGACGCGCCCTCGCCTGTCGCACCTGGCCTACGCCGGTTCCAAGAAATTGACCCGCCTGCCGCGGCGTACGGCGATCGTCGCTTTCTCCGCCGACGAGGTCTATGCCATCGCTGAGCTGATCCGCCGCCAGCAAGGAGGAGCGGCGGTCGTGCTCGGCGCACTGTCGCCCCGCACCCGCAACGCCCAGGTGGCAATGTTCCAGGCAGGCGACGTCGACTATCTCGTCGCCACCGACGCCATCGGCATGGGCCTCAACCTTGATCTCGATCATGTCGCCTTTGCCCAGAACCGCAAATTCGACGGCTACCAGTACCGCAACCTGACGGCGGCCGAGCTCGGCCAGATCGCCGGCCGCGCCGGCCGGCATCTGCGCGACGGCACCTTCGGCGTCACCGGCCAGGTCGATCCGCTGGACGAGGAACTGGTCAAGCGCATCGAGGGGCACGAGTTCGATCCGGTGAAGGTGCTGCAATGGCGCACCGCGCATTTCGACTTCGCCAGCCTCGACGCGCTGAAGCGCTCGATCGAGGCCAACGCGCCGGTCGAAGGCCTGACGCGCGCGCTGCCGGCGGTCGATGCGCAGGCGCTCGAACATCTCTCCCGCGACGAGGACATCCGCGCGCTGGCTACCAATGCCAAGCGCGTCGCGCTGCTGTGGGAAGCCTGCGCGTTGCCGGATTACCGCAAGATCGCGCCGGCCCAGCACTCCGACCTGATCGCTTCTATCTACACCGACCTCGCCAAACACGGCCATGTCGACGAGAACTACATGGCCGAGCAGGTGCGCCGCGCCGATACGACCGAGGGGGACATCGACACGCTGTCGCACCGCATTGCGCAGATCCGCACCTGGACATTCGTGTCCAACCGGCCGGGCTGGCTGGCCGATCAGGCACACTGGCGGGAAAAGACGCGCGAAATCGAAGACAGATTGTCGGATGCGCTGCATGAGCGGTTGACGAAACGGTTTGTAGACCGCAGGACTTCCGTCCTCATGCGGCGCCTTAGAGAAAATACAATGCCTGAAGCCGAAATCAGTCCTACCGGAACCGTCCTTGTCGAAGGCCATCATGTCGGCGAGTTGCAAGGGTTCCGCTTCACCGCCGACCAGAGCGCCGGCGGCGAAGACGCCAAGGCCGTGCGTACGGCAGCGCAAAAAGCGCTGGCCGCCGAGTTCGAGGCGCGTGCCGAACGCTTCGGCGCCTGCGCCAATGGCGACCTTGCGCTCGGCTCCGACGGCACGCTGCGCTGGATCGGCGCGCCGATCGGCACGCTGGTTGCCGGCGAGGACGCGCTGAAGCCGCGCCTGGTGCTTTTGGCCGACGAGCAGTTGACCGGCCCCGCCCGAGACAAGGTCGCCGCGCGCGCCGAGCGCTTCGTCAATTTCCAGATCGAATCCTTGCTGAAGCCGCTGGTCGACTTGAAGAATGCCGAGCAGATCGCCGGCATCGGCCGTGGCATCGCCTTCCAGCTCGTCGAGCATTTCGGCCTCATCAACCGCCGCGACATCGCCGAGGAAATGAAGTCGCTCGACCAGGAGGGTCGCGCCGCCTTGCGCCGGCTCGGTGTGCGCTTCGGCGCCTACCACGTCTTCGTGCCGGCGCTGATCAAGCCGGCGCCCGCCGGACTGATTACGCTGTTGTGGGCGCTGAAGAACGACGGCAAGGACAAGCCGGGCTTTGGCGACGTGGTGCACGCCCTGGCTTCCGGCCGCACCTCGGTGGTCATCGATCCTGCTTTCGACAAGAGCTTCTACAAGCTTGCCGGATACCGCAATCTCGGCCGCCGCGCCGTGCGCATCGACATTCTGGAACGGCTGGCCGACCTGATCCGGCCTGCGACCAACTGGAAGCCCGGTCTGGGACAGCGCCCGGACGGCGCCTATGACGGCCAGTCCTTCATGGTGACGCCGCCGATGATGTCCATCCTCGGCGCCACCGCCGACGACATGGAAGAGATCCTGAAAGGTCTCGGCTATCGCGCCGAGCCGAAGCCGCCGGCAGAGGTCAAGGCGCGGCTGGAAGCACAGGACAACGCGGCGCGGGAAGCGGCTGCCGCCAAGCTGGCTGCGGACGCGGCTGCAAAAGCTGAACAGGCCAAGGCGGCGGAAGCCGCTGCAAGTGAAGCCGTCGCTGAAGCGCCGGCCGTTGGATCGGAGCCGGATGCGGTTGCCGCCGCTGAGCCTGCGGCTGAGCAGCCCGTCGCCGAAGCCGCAGCGGAGGCTGTTGCTGCGGACGCTCAGCCGGGCGCGCCTCAAGAGGGTACGGAGCCAACTCCGGCCGCTGAAGCTACCGCCGAAGCTCCAGCCATCGCGGAAGCAACGGCAGAGCCCGTCGCGGAAGAACAGGTCGAAGCTCCCCAAGTCGAAGCCCCCATAGAAATCACGGAAGAAGCTCCGGCTGTTGCAGAAGCTGACGACACCGTCCCCGAAAGCGCCGACGCCCTTACCTCTCCCTCGATGGCGGAGGTCGCGGCGCGAAGCGACGCGGGTGACAGCGTTGACGAAGCAGGTGCAGACACAGCAGACGCTTCAGGCGCAACCGCCGACGCCGGCGCTGCCCCCACCCCGGCGCTGCGCGCCGACCCTCCCCACGAGGGGGAGGGTGGAAGCGCTGAGCCTGTCCCCGAGGCCGAAGCGCCAAAGCCCATCTTGTTGTGGCGGCAGGGCCGTTTCGAGCAGCGCCCGCGCCATCGGCAAGGCCGGGACAATCGCCCGCGTAACGGCCAGGCTAGCCGCGCCGATGCGCCGGCCGACGCTGCCGGCGGACAGCCGGCACCGGGCGAACGGCCGGCCTATCAGGGCCGGCGCGACCAGCGCGACGGTGCCGCCAAGCCACGCTTCGACCGTTCGAAGTTCAAGCCCAAGCCGCAGGCCGAGGGCGAACAGCGCCGCGACGGCAAGCCGCAAGGCGAGCGTCCGCGCGAGGGCCGGCCTGACTGGAAAGGCGGCAGGCCGGAAGGCAAAGGCGGACCGCAAGGCGCCAAGCCGGCTTTCCAGGTCAAGCCACGCGAGGAACGCCCGGCGCGCTTCGATCCGGACTCGCCCTTCGCCAAGCTCGCCGCCTTGCGCGACCAGCTGAAGAAGTAGGCTCTGAGCATGATCCCGAAAAGTGGAACCGGTTTTCGGACAAGATCATGCTCCAACAAGAGATAACTCGCTGCGATGGTTGCTGAAGGTCGTCAGCGCGTCGACAAGTGGCTGTTCTTTTCGCGCGCGATAAAATCGCGCTCGCTGGCGGCCAAGCTGGTTGTCGCCGGACGCGTCCGCATCAACAGCGACAAAGCAGCGCAGGCCTCCGATCTGGTCAAGCCTGGCGACGTTTTGACCATTACGCACGAGCGCCGCATTTTCATTTGGAAGGTGCTTGGCACCGGCGTGCGGCGCGGTCCGGCCGAGGAAGCGCGCACGCTCTACGAGGACATGTCCCCGCCGCCGGCGCCGAAAGGCGAGGCTGTTGCCGATGCCATTCCGGCGCTGCGCGACGCCGGCAGCGGCCGGCCGACCAAGAAAGAGCGCAGGCAAACCGACCGGCTGTTCGGCGAAGACTGAAGCCTTGGCCGTCTGCGCCATGCCGGCGGTCTGGAATTTCATTCCGGACACGCGGGCCCCGCCTGCAATGGCTGCCCTTGCAAGCGGCAGGCAAAGGCGTTACCTCACCAAAAAACCCGCCGCATCGGCCCGAAAATCGGAAATCGATTTTTCGGAAGGCACGATGCGCAGATTCAAAGTGTCAGAGCGTACTTTGTGCGTCCAATTGGACGCACGTCGCTCTAGCAAGAACGGGACGTCCCGGAGCCGACCAATGACCTATGTCGTGACCGACAACTGCATCAAATGCAAGTACATGGACTGCATCGAGGTCTGTCCGGTCGACTGCTTCTACGAGGGCGAGAACATGCTTGTCATACATCCCGACGAGTGCATCGACTGCGGCGTCTGCGAACCGGAATGCCCGGCCGATGCAATCAAGCCCGACACCGAGCCGGGCCTCGACAAATGGCTGCAGGTCAACACCGAATACGCCGAGAAATGGCCCAACATCACCGCCAAGAAGGAGCCTCCGGCAGATGCCAAGAGCTTCGACGGCGAAGCCGGCAAGTTCGAGAAATATTTCTCCGCCGAGCCCGGCGAAGGCGACTGAGCACATGACGCTGAAATCGGAATCGATTCGGAAAGGGTGATGCGCAAAGCAAAAAAGTGCGGCCTATTGGATCGTCATAACGCTGCGTAACGTGCCTCATACATTAACTGCCTTGACAGGCGGCGATGTCGCTCGACCTTCGCGTTTGCAGCAAAACCTTGATTCTTCCGACTTTTTGTGCTACACCAGTTGAAACATGCCGGTGACACAACGTCGATTTATGGCGCAAGCGCCCCAAATCACTGAAAGGTGAAATCCCCAATCGGACCAGAGCGATCTGGGCCAGGCAGTCGCTATGTATGCGGTTTGCCGGTCCCGGCTTTTTCCGATGGGTTCATCTGTTGTGCGGCTAACGATCGGTGTCCCCGGTCGCATGCGTTCGGACCGGCAGGCCGCCGGTGCCACAACAAGGAGTTCAGGGCGTAATGGCAACGATCACCCCGCAGAAGAAGTCCACCTCGGCACGCCACGGTTTCAAGACCGGCGAGTACATCGTCTATCCGGCACACGGCGTCGGCCAGATCGTCTCGATCGACGAGCAGGAAGTTGCGGGCCACAAGCTGGAACTGTTCGTCATCGACTTCCAGAAGGACAAGATGCGCCTGAAGGTTCCGGTCGCCAAGGCGACCTCCATCGGCATGCGCAAGCTGTCGGAAGAGGATTATGTCGAGCGCGCGCTGAAGGTCGTGCAGGGCCGCGCCCGCGTCAAGCGCACCATGTGGTCGCGCCGTGCGCAGGAATATGATGCCAAGATCAATTCGGGCGACCTGATCTCGATCTCGGAAGTCGTGCGCGACCTCTACCGTGCCGACAACCAGCCGGAACAGTCCTATTCCGAACGTCAGCTCTATGAGGCGGCACTCGACCGCATGGCCCGCGAGATCGCGGCAGTCAACCGCATGTCGGAAACCGAAGCCGTGCGCCTGATCGAGGTCAACCTCAATAAGGGCCCGAAGCGCGGCGCCAAAGCCGACAATGAGGAAGCCGAGCAGGAAGAAGCTGCCTGATCGCTTTCACCGTCGAATTCATGAAAACCCGGCCTTGTGCCGGGTTTTTGTTTTTACCCTCCCCTTGTGGGGTTCCAAGGACGGGCGAGACCCGTGGCTCGCCCAGGCAGGTCGCTGCGAAGATGGGAGACGGCACCAGACCCCGACCCGGACCTTCCGTCCGACCTCCCCACAAGAGGGAGGTAGAAGGCTCAGCCGCCGGCTTCCTTCTCCGCCTCCTGCTTCAGCGTCGCAATAAAACGCTTGGTCCGTTCCCGCTCCGGATTGCTGAACACCACGGTGGACGGCCCCTTCTCGACGATGACGCCGGCGTCGAGGAACACCACCTCCTGCGCGATCTTGGAGGCAAGGCGAAGGTCGTGCGTGGCCATCACCATGGTGGTGCCTTCGCTGGCCAGTTTTCCGAGCACGTCGACCACTTCCTGCGCCAGTTCCGGATCGAGCGCCGAGGTCGGCTCGTCGCAGAGTAGAACCTTGGGCGACGGCGCCAGGGCGCGGGCGATGGCCACACGCTGCTGCTGGCCGCCCGACAGCGTTGCCGGCCAATCATCCGCCTTGTGCGCCATGCCGACCTTCTCGAGCAGCGCCAGTGCCCGCTCGCGCGCCTTTGCCGTCGGCCATTTCAGCACCGTCACCAGGCCTTCCATGACGTTCTCGATCGCGGTGCGATGCGGGAACAGCTGGAAATTCTGGAACACCATGCCGGTCTGCAGCCGCAGGCGCTGGATGTCTCGGCTGGGGATCTTGACGCCGGGACGGAATTCCAGCGTCTCGTCGCCGATGCGCACCATGCCCGAAGTCGGGATCTCCAACAGGTTGATGCAGCGCAGCAGTGTGCTCTTGCCGCCGCCGGAGGGGCCGACGAGCGCGGTGACGCTGCCTTCGGCAATGGTGACCGTCACACCCTTCAGCACCAGATTGTCGCCGAAGCGCTTTTCGATGTCGGTGAGGCCGATCATGAGCGCGCCTCCAGGAAGCCGCCATAGCGGTTGAGCCGCTCCTCCAGCCGCGTCTGCAAGGCCGAAAGCACCGAGCTCATCGCCAGATAAAGGATCGCCGCCTCGACATAGAGGATCAGCGGTTCATAGGTGGTGGCGACGATGCGCTGCGCCGCCTGGAACATCTCCGGCACGGTGATGGCGGCGGCCAGCGACGTATCCTTGACCAGCGAGATGAAGGTGTTGGACAGCGGCGGCACGGCGACGCGGCCGGCTTGCGGCAGGATGGTGCGCCGCATCGCCTGGCTCCAGGTCATGCCGATCGAATAGGCCGCCTCCCACTGGCCCTTCGGCACCGAGCCGATCACGGCGCGGATAATTTCCGAACTGTAGGCGCCTATGTTGAGGGTGAAGCCAATCAGCGCCGCCGGAAAAGCGTCCAGCAATATGCCGACGGAAGGCAGGCCGTAAAAGATCAGGAACAGCTGCACCAGAAGCGGCGTGCCGCGAAAGATCCAGACATAGAAGCGGACCACGGCAACCAGAGGCTTGGGACCGAACAGCCGCACCAGGGCGACAACCAGGCCGACGAACAGGCCGAGTGCGAACGATAGCAATGTCAGCGGTACGGTGAAGATCAACGCCGCCCACAGCAGTGTCGGCAACGAGTCCAGCATCAGGTGTAGCCAGTGCGGCACGAACGGCTCCTCCCACAGACCGCCGCGGTGACGGCAGTGCGATTGTGTGCTTCTCATATCATGCGAATAACGGCGAGCCGTCAAAGACGGCCCGCCGCTATTTGTCATTGCCGGCAAACCGCCGGGAGATGGTCTTTACTGCGAGACATCCTGGCCGAAATAGGTATCGGCGATCCTCTTGTAGGTGCCGTCGGCCTTGATGTCGGCCAGCGCCTTGTTGATCGCCGCGACCAGCTCCGGATCACCCTTGCGCACGATGACGCCGGAATAGTCGGCGTTCTCTTCCTGCGCGGCGATCTTCACATTGGCGTTCGGCTTGTGCTTCTTGAAGTCGAGGAAAGACAGGCTGTCATTGATGGTGGCGTCGGCGCGGCCGGTGAGCAGCAGCTGGATTGACTGGTCGAAGCCGTCGGTGCCGACGAGTTCGGCGCCGTTGGTCTCGGCGAGCTTGCCGAAATTCGATGTCAACGACTGTGCCGACTTCTTGCCCTTGAGGTCGGCGAAGGTCTTGATGTCGGTGTTGTCGCCGCGCACGATCAGCACGGCCTTGGAGGCGATGTAAGGATCGGAGAAATCGTACTTGGCCTTGCGCGCGTCGGTGATGCCAACCTCGTTGATCACGGCGTCGTAGCGGTTGGCGTCGAGGCCGGCGATCAGCCCGTCCCATTTGCCTTCGAGGAACTCGACCTTGACGCCGAGCTTGTCGCCGATCGCCTTGGCGATCTCGACGTCGAAGCCGACCAGCGCGCCGGAAGCATCATGATAGGTGAAGGGCGCATAGGTGCCTTCGGTGCCGACTTTGAGGGTGCCGGCCTGCTTGATCTGGTCAAGATTGGCGCCGGCATGGCCTGATGTAACAGCCAGAACCTGAAGCGTTCCGGCGACGATGAGCGAATTGAGCCATTTCATTTCTATGTGATCCCGTCCTTGGCCGGTGTCCGGCGCTTGTGAGAGCCGGAAACTGACAGATACAGCGCAGCAAAATAAGGAACCAGATTTCAAAAAAACGGCGATCCAGAAATCACATTCTCAAAGCAGCTCCGATCGGTGCCAATAGTCCCGATCTGCGGTGCCGATGCGCCCTGTCGGACCGCACAAACAACCGCCATCGGCGGCGGAACCAATCCCCGGTGTGGCACGTTCATGGCTTGTTGTAGGGCGCCGCGTTTCCATTTCAAGAACCCTTGGCTGCGCTAGGCCCGAAGCAATTCCAGGAAAGTGGGAAAGCGGTTTCCTTCGGAATTGCGTCAAACAGAGATAACGGCCGCCAGGCCGTCCGAAAATGTCCGGGAGCAGGAGCGCGGCATGATCGAAGACACGGCAGGACGGACCATGGTCCGCACGGCAATGAAAGCCCCTTACCTCGAGCGCGATGAGGAACATGTTCTCGCCTTGCGCTGGAAGGAAGACCAGGATCAGCAGGCGCTGCATCAGATTACCGTCGCCCATATGCGGCTGGTCATCTCCATGGCTTCGAAATTCCGACATTACGGCCTGCCGCTCGGCGATCTGGTCCAGGAGGGCCATGTCGGGCTGCTGGAAGCAGCCGCGCGTTTCGAGCCGGAGCGCGAGGTGCGCTTCTCGACCTATGCGACATGGTGGATCCGCGCTTCGATGCAGGACTATATCCTGCGCAACTGGTCGATCGTTCGCGGCGGCACCTCTTCGGCGCAAAAGGCGCTGTTCTTCAACCTGCGGCGCCTGCGCGCCCGTCTTGCCAACGGCGCCGAGCCGATCTCTAACGCCACGCTCTACCGCGAAGTCTCGGTAGCCCTCGGCGTCTCCGAGGCCGATGTCGAGAAGATGGATTCCAGGCTTTCAGCACCTGACTCTTCGCTCAACGCACCCCTCGCCGATGAGGCCGGTACCACCGAGCGGATGGACTTCCTGATTTCGGACGATCCATTGCCTGACGAGGTCGCCGGCGACACCATCGACGTCGAACGGCGCCTGATGTGGCTGAAGACGGCGCTCCGCGCGCTCAATGCCCGCGAACTCAGGATCATCGAGGAGCGTCGGCTGACCGACGAAGGTGCGACGCTTGAGGCGCTCGGCGAGACGCTCGGCATTTCCAAGGAGCGTGTCCGCCAGATCGAGGCCCGCGCCATGGAAAAGCTCAAGCTCGCGCTGGTCAAGCAGAACCCCGAATTCATGGCAGCGTGAGATTGCCAGGAACAGGGGTACCGCCCCGAGTTATCTCAGAAAAGTTATCTCAGAAAAAAGCACTACGAAGGCTGGGGTTTCTGACGAAGACCGGCGCTATCTGTCCGTGACGATCTTGACCTTGTCGCCGGCCGAAACCGAGGCGCCCGGCGACATCGCGTTGAGCACGCGGAACAGATCGAGCTTGCGGTCGACGCCGACCATCTGCGCCGAAAGTGTGCCCATCGTCTGCCCGGCCTGTACCGTGACGACGCGGATATGCAGCGGCTTCAGTGCCGCCTTCTCGGCGGGGCTGAGCACGCGGAACGAACCGCTGACCGAGCGTGCCACCGGATCGAGTGTCGTGCTGGCCGAGGGGGCCGCTGTCAAAAGCCGGTAGACCTGACCGCCGGCGCGGATCACCGCAATGTCGAACTGCCAGCCATCGGCGCCGGCGTGCGCGGTCGCCGCCTGGTTGCCGTCGATCGTCTCCTGGCGCACACTGGTCTCGTCGAGACCGGCCACCCAGCCGCTTCTGATGTAGTCGGTCAGCGCACGATCCTTGTCGATCGACACACCGTCGAAGCGGATCGCCATGTCGCCGGGACCGGTCGCCGTCACCGCCGCCGCCGAATTGTCGATGATGAAGCCGTCGGGCACCGTGAACGAAACGCCGAGGCCCGGATGCAGGAAGGTCTGGCCGCGCACATAGCCCTCTTCCGGCGTGTCGCCATAGAGCAGGCCGTCTATCCCGGCCAGGAAGGAATCGCGGTCGCGGGTGCCGATGCCCGGCGCGCCGAACTGGCGGGCGTGGCGCTGCGCCAGATCAATTCGCTGCGGCGTGTTGGGGTGCGTGGCCAGGAAGTCGAGGCTGGCGTCGGTGGCGCCGCTGATCGAGCGGAAATCGGTGTAGGCCGACATCGACTGCAGGAAACGCCCGGCGGCATAGGGATCGTAACCCGCCTCGCCGATCGACTTGATGCCGATGGCGTCTGCCTCCAGCTCCTGGTTGCGCGAGAACTGCGCCAGCCTCAGCTTGCCGCGGATCAATGCCTGCTTGGCGGTCGGGCTGTCGCCCAGCACATCGGAGACCACCTTGGTCGCCAGGCCTTCCTCGGCCTCGAGCTGCTGTCGCTGCAGACCGTGATTGGCGGTGACGTGGCCCATCTCATGCGCGATGACGGCGGCGAGTTCGGCCGAATCATTGGCCAGCGCCAGCAGGCCGCGGGTGACGTAGAGATAGCCACCCGGCAGCGCGAAAGCGTTGACGTTTGGCGAATTGAGGATGGTGATGCGATAGGTCTGGGTCGGATTGGCCGACACCACGGTCAGGCTGCCGACAACCTTGGCCACCATGCGCTCGAGCTTGGGATCGGAATATTCGCCGCCATAGGTGGCAAGGATGCGCGGATGCTGTGCCTTCGCCAGTTCGGCAAGCTTGCTGTTGGCGGCGACATTGTCGACCGTGATCGGCTTGTCGGAAGGCTGGAAGCCAGATTCCTGCACTTCGGGAGGCGTGAACATCTGGCAGCTGGCCAGCGCCACGGCAAGGCCGGCCAGCGCGAGGAAGCGCACCAGCGGTCTGCGTTTCAAAGTGTCAGTGCCGGTCGGCAGCACGGCGTTCCTTCAGCTCTCGGCGCATGATTTGGACCGGGGTCCGCGCCAGCGAAAAATCGGTTTTCGTTGGCAATCCTGCACACATCAAAAAACCTACAGCGTTTACGCATCCGGCCGGATGCGGCGCTGTAGGGGGCAAATCACGGCTCGTGCCGGACCAGTACTAAGCGGACCTAGCCACATCGACTGGACCATGGCAAGCAAGCGCCACATCACCTGTAGCCGGTTTGGTCGTAAATTATGTCCGCTTCCGGGCAATATCGCGTGATCAGCCCGAACTTGCGCCGATATAGCGCCGAAACGCTTCAGGGCCAGTGCCGTCGAAAAAATCGGCGGCAGGTCCCGTCGCGGCAACCCTGCCATTGTCCAGAAAAACCATCTGCTCGCCGATACGGCGAGCGTCTTCCGGCTGATGCGTGACGAACAGCACCGTCATCGCCCGCTCGGCATGAACGCCGGCCACCAGGTCGAGCATGTCGTCGCGCAGTGCTGGCCCGAGCGAAGCGAACGGCTCGTCGAGCAGCAGCACTGGCCGGTCGCGCACCAGAACGCGGGCGAGCGCCACGCGCTGCCTTTCGCCGCCGGAGAGTTCGCGCGGCAGGCGCATTTCCTTGCCGGCCAGGCCGACGCGGTCAAGCGCCTCGGCGATCGCGGCGCGATCGGCGTCGGTCAGGTTGAGCGATGGCGAGCGGCCGAGCCCGACATTCTTCTCCACCGAGAGATGAGCAAACAGATTGTTTTCCTGGAATACCATCGACACCGGCCGCGCCGAAGGCGGCTCGGCGCCGACATCGGCGCCGCCGATCAGCACACGACCGGACTCCGGCGTCTCGAAACCAGCCACCAGATTGAGCAAGGTCGATTTGCCCGAACCACTTGCCCCCATGATGGCGGTGATCTTAGATGTATGGAATTCGACATCGAACAGGAATGACGTTTCGCCATAGCTGAACGAGACCTTGTCCAGCCGGACAGTCGTGCCTTTCTCCACAGCGGACGTCACGATCTCTCTCCCCGTCCCAGCCAGTCTGCCGCGACCACCAATGCAAGGCAGACCGCCCCGAGCAGCAAAGCCAGCCCGGCAGCATCGGCCGTGCGATAGCTGCCCATGCGCGCCAGCAGGAGATAGGGCAAGGTCTGTACCGAATCGCTGCCGAACAGCGCGATGACGCCGAGATCGCCGAGCGACAGTGCCATGGCGAAGGCAAAGCCGGTGGCCAGCGGCCGCCGGAGCGATGGCCAGTCGACCAGAAGCAGCCGGTTCCAGCCCGCAATGCCGAGCTGCGCGCACAGCTTTTCGTGGCGCTCGCTCGCCGCATCATAGGCCGGGCGCATCGCGCGGATGGCAAAGGGCATCGCCATCACCGCATTGACGATGACGACCATGACCGGCGCGATGGCAAAGACATCGCTGACCGTGCGCAGCAGGAGAAACCAGCCGGCGCCGATGACAATGGGCGGCACGACGAGGACGAAGCCGGCGCCGGTGTCGGTGGCATGTTCGAGCAATGAACGGGCACTGGACCGGCGGCGCAGCGACAGTGCCCGCCGAGCCATGATCAGCGACAGCGACAGCGCCACCGAAAGTAGCGCCGCCGAGAGGGCGAGACCGGCGCTGGTCAGGGTCGCCTGACGCACGGCACTCTCGCCCGCCAGCCGGCCGAGATCGGCGCCGAGGCCGGACGCGACGGTGGCCGCCATTGGTCCGGCGACGAACAGCAAGGCGAGCACGATCAGGACGGCGTTGAACGCTGTTTCTGCTTTGCCGGCCAAGTGATAGCGGCGCGGCGCGACAGGCAAATTGGCGTCGCCGGTCACATTGGCGCCGAGCCGCGTCAGCGCCAGCATGACGGCAAAAGTCAGCGCGATCTGCAGCACCGTCAGCGTCACCGCTCGCGCCGGATCGAAGTCGAAACGCAGCGCCTGATAGATGGCGACTTCCAGCGTCGTCGCCGCCGGCCCGCCGCCGAGGATCAGGACGATGGTGAAGGAGGTGATGCAAAGCATGAAGACAAGCCCGGCGACGCCCGGCAGCGCGGCGCGCAGCACCGGCCACTCGATCAGCCGGAAGGCTGGCCTCGCCCCCATGCCGAGCTGGCTAGCCAGCCGCCATTGATCGGCCGGCACCGTTCCCAGCGCTTCGAGGAACAGCCGGGTGGCCAGCGGCAGGTTGAAGAAGACGTGGGCGACGAGGATGCCCGACAGCCCATAGATGTCGGGCCAGCTCTGGCCACCGATCGCGGCGAAATAACCGGCGCGGCCATAGAGCGCCAGTATGCCCAGCGCTCCGACAATTGCCGGCAAGGCAAGGGGCACAGTGAACAGCTGCAGGATGAAGCCGCGTCCGAAGAAGCGCGGATGCCGCGACAGCGCCCGGGCGACGAAGAGCGCCGGTACGGCGGAAAGCAGAGTCGAGAGCGCAGCCTGCCAGAGCGTGAAGCGGACAACGCGCAGGAGATAGAGGTCAAAGGCGGACGCGGCGCCGGAAAGGTCGTGCGCGCCTTCGCGGATAAGGCCGGCGAAGGCGCCACCGATCAGCAGCGCGATTGCCGCAAGCGCGACAATGCCGGCCGTGATGCGGGGGTCAGAGGGATAGTGCGCACGCATTTCGCGCTATCCAACCCTACGGCGCACGTTCGCTGCTGACGCAAATATTTCACGGAAGTCGAGTTCCCGCCCACCCCTCTCTGGCCTGCCGGCCATCTCCCCCGCAAGGGGGGAGATTAGCAGCTTCGCTCCCCGCCCCATCCTCGCAGCGTTGGAGGTTGGCGAAAGCTTCCGAGCGCTTGATCTCCCCCCTTGCGGGGGAGATGGCCGGCAGGCCAGAGGGGGGTGTTCAAGCGCCATCCTGAATTCCTACTTGCTCATCACCGCCAGCCATTCATCCACCCAGGCCTTGCGATTTGCCGCGACCTCTTCCGGGCTGAACAGCAAGGTCTTCGCCGGCTTGACCAGCCTATCAAAAGCCGGATTGAGCGGCTTGTCGGTTTTCCCAGCCGGGAACATCCAGTTGGTCTCCGGAATGACATCCTGGAATTTCGGCCCGGTCATGAAGGCCAGAAACTTTGCCGCCAGCGGGTTCTTCGCGCCCGTGGTGGTGATGCCGGCGACCTCGACCTGCAAATACTCGCCTTCTTCGAACGACGCCGCCTGGAAGCGCCCGGTGTTCTCGGCCACCATGTGGTAGGCCGGCGATGTCGTATAGGACAGCACCATCGGCGCCTCGCCCTTGGTGAACAGGCCATAGGCCTCGCTCCAGCCGGGCGTCACCGTCAGCACTTTGCCCTTGAGTTTGGCCCAGGCTTCCGGCGCCTTGTCGCCATAGACCGACTTAACCCACAGCAGCAGGCCGAGGCCCGGCGTCGACGTCCTCGGATCCTGGATGACGATCTTGTCGGCGGCATCGCCCTCGACCAGTTCCTTCAGGCTCTTCGGTGGGTTCTTCAGCTTCTCGGTGTCGTAGACGACGGCGAAATAACCATAATCATAGGGCACGAAAGTGTCGTCGCTCCAGCCGCCCGGCACGTTGTTTTCAGCCACCGCGCCATGTGGGACAAACAGGCCGGAAGCCTTGGCTTCCGCGGTGAGGTTGGTGTCGAGGCCAAGCACGATATCGGCTTTGGTCGACGCACCTTCGAGCTTGACGCGATTGAGCAGCGCGACGCCGTCGGCCACCGAGACGAAGTCGACGCTGCAGCCACACTCGGCCTCGAATTCCTTCTTCACCTGGGGGCCTGGACCCCAGTCGGCAGTGAAACTCTCATAGGTATAGATCGTGAGTTTTTCCTGCGCGCACGCAGGGCTTGCCAGTAGCGAAACAGCAAGCCCAAGCGCTGGGACAAGACGGGACAAAAAAATGCGCATCGGCGCCTCCTTCATTCGTGTTGAAAGGAATTGAGGCGTCGGGCTGTCCGAAGCGTCTAATCCCTCCGCCGGTACAAACCGGATCAGGTTCAGCGGGTTGGCGAGACTGCCTCTCAGCCGGTCCGCGAAGATCGCGTCCGGCACCCCGTTAGAGCGTTTCGACACATAGGCCCGGCCAAGGTGCCACGCAAGTGGAAGTTTGCCCGAGCGTGATCCCGGAAAGTGGAATCCGTTTCCGGAAAAAGATCATGCTCCAACAAAGAGTGACGGTGCCGCTCGGCCTTCCGTTTCGTCGGCGGGGCTGGTAAGGGCCAGCGGATATGAGCACATTCACCATCCTGCTTGGCGGCGATCTCGTCCGCACGCCGCGGCTCGACCGCCAGGTCGCGGGCACGCGCGTCATCGCCGCCGACGCCGGCATCGATCATGCCCGCCTGCTCGGCGTGATGCCGGAGCTGTGGGTCGGCGATTTCGATTCCGTGCCGGCGGACCTGCCTGCCGATCTCGCCGCCGTGCCGCGGGAGGTGTTTCCTCCCGAAAAGGACAAGACCGATGGCGAACTGGCGATCGCGGCGGCATTGGAACGCGGCGCCACCAGCCTGGTGCTGGCCGGCGCTTTCGGCGGCAAGCGCGCCGACCACGCCTTCCTCCATCTGGCGCTCAGCCTGCGGCTGGCCGAGGCCGGCACAAAATTGCTGTTGACCAGCGGAGCGCAGGAAGGCGCCCCTCTGCTGCCTGGCAAGGCCGGCTTCGACTATGCCGACGGAACGCTGTTTTCGGTGCTCGGCTTTTCCGATCTTTCGGGCCTCACCGTGTCCGGCGCGAAGTGGCCGCTCGACCATGTCGAGGTCGTGTTCGGCTCGTCGCTGACCATCTCGAACGAGGTCAAGTCCAACACGACCGGGGGCGGCCTCGAAATCGCGCTCGGCCATGGCCGCGCGCTGCTGCTCGCCCACCCCTACCCCTTGCCTGAAAGCTGACATGGCCCCGCCCCTTCTCAACCTCGACGGCATAAGACTGACCTTTGGCGGCACGCCGCTGCTCGATGGCGCCGAACTGACGGCGTCCGCCGGTGACAAGATCGCGCTCGTCGGCCGCAACGGCTCCGGCAAGTCGACGCTCCTGAAGATTGCTGCTGGTCTGATCGAGCCGCAAGACGGCGAGGTCTTCCGCCAGCCTTCGGCAACGGTGCGCTATCTCCCGCAAATGCCCGACATGGACGGCTTTGCCAATGTGCGCGCCTATGTCGAGGCCGGGCTTGGGCCTGCCGACGATCCCTACCGCGCCACATATCTGATGGAGCATCTCGGCCTCGCCGGCACGGAGAACCCCAACGATCTCTCCGGCGGCGAGGCGCGCCGCGCAGCACTTGCCCGCGTCATGGCGCCCGAACCCGATATTCTGCTGCTTGATGAGCCGACGAACCATCTCGATTTGTCGGTCATCGAATGGCTGGAAGAAGAGCTTGTCCGGACGTCTTCGGCGCTGATCGTCATCTCGCACGACCGTCGCTTCCTCGAACGCGTCTCGCGCGCCACTGTCTGGCTCGACCGTGGCCAGACCCGCCGCCTCGACAAGGGCTTTGGCCATTTCGAGGAATGGCGCGACCTTGTGCTGGAAGAGGAAGAGCGCGAACAGCACAAGCTCGGCCGCCAGATCGTGCGCGAGGAGCATTGGCTGCGCTATGGCGTGACGGCTCGCCGCAAACGCAACATGCGCCGCCTGGGCGAACTGCAGACCATGCGCCAGCGTTTTCGCGGCCATCGCGGCGCCGAGGGCTCGGCGACCATGGTGGCCAGCGACGCCGCCGAATCCGGCAAGCTGGTGATCGAGGCCAAGAACATCGAGAAGAGTTTTGGCGACCTGACCGTGGTCAAGGGCTTCTCGACCCGCATCCAGCGCGGCGATCGCGTCGGCCTTGTCGGGCCGAACGGCGCCGGCAAGACGACGCTGTTGAAGATGCTCACCGGCGAGATGAAGCCCGATGCCGGCTCGGTGCGGCTCGGCACCAATCTGGAAATCGCCACGCTCGACCAGAAGCGCGAGGCGGTCGATCCGGCCGAGACCCTGGCGCAGTATCTCACGGACGGGCGCGGCGAAAACCTCGTCATCAATGGCGAGCAGCGCCATGTCGTGTCCTACATGAAGGATTTCCTGTTCAAGCCGGAACAGGCGCGCACCCCGGTGCGCGAGCTGTCCGGCGGCGAACGGGCGCGGCTGCTCCTGGCGCGTGTTCTGGCGCGGCCGGCCAACCTTCTGGTGCTCGACGAGCCGACCAACGATCTCGACATGGAGACGCTGGAACTGTTGCAGGAACTTGTCGCCGGCTTTGCCGGCACGGTCATCCTGGTCAGCCACGACCGCGACTTCCTCGACCGCACCGTCACCAGCATCATCGCCCCGGACGGAGGCGGCCGCTGGATCGAATATGCCGGTGGCTATTCCGACATGCTGGCGCAGCGCGGCGGCACCCGGCTCGACGACCGCAAGGCGCGCGCCAAGGCCGAAGCCAGCGATGCGCCGGCGCCGGGCAAGAGCGAGCCGGCAGCGCCAAAAGGGCCGTCGAAGAAACTGTCGTTCAAGCAGAAATTCGCCCTGGAATCCTTGCCCAAGAAGATCGAGGCGGTAATGGCCTCGATCTCGCGGTTGGAAAACAACATCGCCGATCCCGCCTATTACGAGCGCGACCCGGCCTCGTTCCAAAAGACCATCGCCGCCCTCGACAAGGAACGCGCCACGCTGGCCGCACTCGAGGAAGAGTGGCTGGAGCTGGAAATGCTGCGTGAGGAGATGGAGGGGTAGCATTGCCTGCGGTCTTTTATGCGCGTATATTGTGCGCATGAAAGGAGGCATCTCCGTGCTTCAATCGACGCCAAAAACTCAGCGGGCCTCTGTCAACACGTCCATTGACTCTCAGTTGATCAAGGACGCCAAAGCGTTGGGCATCAACATCTCCCGCGCTGCCGAAGCAGGGATCGCGAAAGCGATTGCGGCGGAGAAAACGCGTCGATGGCAAGAAGAAAACAGGGAAGCCATCGAAAGCTCCAACGAATATGTCCGAAAGAACGGACTGCCATTGGCTAAACACCGGCCGTTCTGATGGCGCGTTACGATTTCTATCGGAGTACCGAGAGCGACGGTTATCTTCTCGACGTGCAGTCAGATATGCTTGAAGGGCTGAGCACGACGGTGGTCGTTCCTTTGATGCCGCCCGAGATTGCCCCGCTTCCTGGCCGCCGCCTGAACCCGACCTTCGCTATAAACGGCAAAGATCTTGTGATGGTCACACAGTTTGTGTCGGCCTTCAGCGCGTCCGAATTGCGGATGCCAGAGGGAAACCTTTCTAGACATCACGACGACATCGTCGCCGCCCTCGACATGCTGTTCCAGGGCTTCTGAGCGAAGGCAGCCGCTACTGCCGCCCGTCAACCTGCCGTCTTGGCCTGCCAGGCCTTCAGCGCCTCGTCGAACACCTTCTCGCCCGGAATGCCCTTTTCCATGGTCAGCAGCGCCCGGCGTCCGGTCTTGTAGACCACCGGCACGTCGATCCAGTCCTGGCCTCGAAGCAAGGTCATATTGGCGTCCTCGTCGGCCTTGGTGTCGTTGAGCGCCACCAGGAAGAAGCCGTCGGCGATCTTGGCCGGAATGCCGATCAGCGGGCTGCCGGCATCCTGTTCCGAACTCTTCATGGCGACGCGCAGGATGTTGTCGACGCCACCGCCGTCAAAGCCCTCGGGCGTCAGGAAGATCATCTCGATGATGTGGCTGGCCGGCAGCGTCTGGTCGGTATTGCGGCGGATGGTCATGCGCAGCTGGATGTCCTTGCCGGGAATGGTCGCCTCGGCGCGGATCGCCGGCTCGGGCGGCAGGTCGCCGCCGGGCGATTCCTGCACCAGCGACCAGAGGATGCTGCCGGGTTCGGCCGAACCTTGCGCGGTCGAGGTGCGTTCCTCGTAGAAGATCGCCTTCTGGCCGACCGCAACGGTCGGCGCGGGAGCGGCGGCCGCCGGCGCAGCGGGCGGCGTGCCGGCCGCGGGCGGCGTGGCGGCGGCATCAGCCGGTGCTGCCCCATTGGCCGGCGGAGCGGCGCCATCGGCGGGCGGCGTTGCCGGTGGCGTGGCGGGCGCCGGCGTGGCGGGCGCGCCCGTGGAAGCGGCGTCGCCGGCCGGCGGGGTCGCAGGCGCTGGCGCCGCCGCAGGCGCTGGAGCCGGGGGTGGCGGTGTGGTCAGCGCGGCGACGGACTCGCCCTCGCCGATGCCGCTTTGACCGGCCGCGGGACCGGGATCAGTCTCACCGCCTTCGGGCGACAGGCGCTGGGTGAACTTCGTTCCCTCGCCGGCAGCAGCCGGTGCGGGTGCATCGGCCGCGGGCTTGGCCGGCGCCGGCTTTACCAGCGGTTCGGTCGAGACCGTCTTGGTGTCGCCGCCGAGGCCCAGCATCGAGCCAAAGGCATCCTTGTTCAGCCAGATGCCATAGCCGCCGCCGGCGACCACCAGAAGCGCGACGACAGCCGCGATCAACCCGCCATAGCTGCGCCTGCGCTCGGCCGGGCGCAGGCGCTGGAACGTGTCCGCGACCGGCTGCTCGTCATTGGCGAACACATCGGCGCTGTCGTCGTCGGCGTCCAGCTCCACGGCTTGCTTGTTGATGGTTTCTGCACGCGCCGCAGGCGGCGGTGTCGGCGCCGGCCTCTGCCAGCTCGGCTCTGTCCTGGCGGTCGGCGCCGGCTGCACGGGTTTCGCCGGCTGCCAGGCCGGCGCAGGCGTGGCGGAAGGCTTTACATGACTGGACTGGTTCTTGTTGCGGTCGATGGAGGAGAAGATGTGCTCCAGCTCCGCCAGTGGGTCGGATGCGGGCAGTGCCCTGGCATAGTCGCGCTCGACGCTCGAGATGGCATCTTCCAGGGATCGCTTCTGCGTGCTTATGGCTTCGGCGGCCAGCGGCGGCGAATACTCCGCAAGCTTCTTCGCCAGCATGGTACGAACGCTGTCATAGATCCGCGTACGCTTTTCGGGCGTTTCGTCGCCGTGCTTGTCGAGCGCCTTTTTCAGAATAGCAACGAAATCTGCCATGCTTCAGTCGACCTGTATTTTGTTTCCGCGCCGGCCCCCGCAAATCGGCCGCGATGCCCGGAAAGGCTTCAGAAAACTAGTCTTGAAACGGATCGGTCACAAGTATCGTGTCGTCCCGTTCCGGGCTGGTGGAAAGGAGCGCGACGGGTGCGCCGATCAGCTCCTCGATGTAACGGACATATTTGACGGCCTGCGCCGGAAGGTCATTCCAGCTGCGCGCGCCGGCTGTGGTGCCTTTCCAGCCTTCGAGCGTCTCGTAGACCGGCTCGACACGCGCCTGCGCGCCCTGGCTGGCCGGCAGATAGTCGATCGTTTCGCCGTCGAGACGGTAGCCGGTGCAGACCTTGATCTCATCCAGCCCGTCGAGCACGTCGAGTTTGGTCAACGCGATGCCCTTGATACCGTTGACGGCGACGGCCTGGCGCACCAGCACGGCGTCGAACCAGCCGCAACGGCGTTTGCGCCCGGTGACGACGCCGAATTCGTGGCCACGCGTACCGAGAAATTCGCCGATCTCGTTCTTCTGCTCGGTCGGGAACGGGCCTTCGCCGACACGCGTCGTATAGGCCTTGGTGATGCCCAGGACATAGCCGATGGCGCCGGGGCCCACCCCCGAGCCGGCGGCTGCCTGGCCGGCAACGGTGTTGGACGAGGTGACGAACGGATAGGTGCCGTGGTCGATGTCGAGCAGCGTGCCTTGCGCGCCCTCGAACAGGATGCGTTCGCCGGCGCGGCGCTTGTCGTCGAGGATTTTCCAGACGCGGTCCATATAGGGCAGGATCTCATCGGCGACCGAGGTCAGCTCGGTCATGATCGCCTCATGCGTGACTTCGCCATGGCCAAGCCCGCGACGCAGCGCATTGTGATGCGTCAGCAGCCTGTCGACCTTGAGAGGCAGCGTTTCCAAATCCGCCAGATCCATCACCCGAACCGCGCGCCGGCCCACCTTGTCTTCATAGGCTGGGCCGATGCCACGACGCGTCGTGCCAATTTTCGTCCCGGAATTGGAGGCGGCGTCCTCGCGGAATCCGTCCAGCTCCCGGTGCAGCGACAGGATAAGCGCCGTGTTTTCGGCTATTTTCAGGCGGTCCGGCGTGACCTCGACGCCTTGCGCCTTGAGTTTTGCCACTTCCGCGACGAAGGCGTGCGGGTCGAAGACGACGCCATTGCCGATGATCGACAGCTTGCCTTGCCGCACCACGCCCGACGGCAGCAGCGACAGTTTGTAGACCTTGCCGTCGACGACCAGCGTATGGCCGGCATTGTGGCCGCCCTGGAAGCGCACGACCACGTCGGCGCGCTCCGACAACCAGTCGACGATCTTGCCCTTGCCTTCGTCGCCCCATTGCGAGCCGACGACCACCACATTGGCCATGTTTCTTTTCCCTTGAGATGCCGCCCTGGCGGCCTGGATATGGTTCGAAACGACAGGCCTCTATAGCGTCAAGACCTCGCAAGCGCGACCTTTCTTTGCCGCCGAAAATGCCCTGAGGCACAACAATTTTCGGCTTTGACATCATTTACTTGCGTCGGCGGGGGCAATAGGCCGGCAAACACAACTTCCCAGGCGGCCGGAATCCCGCAATGCATCGACGCGCCTACCTGTTCCTGCTGCTGACCACCTTGTTGTGGGGCGGCAATTCCGTCGCCGGCAAGCTGGCGGTCGATCACGTCTCGCCGATGACGCTGGTCTTCCTGCGCTGGGTGCTGGCCGTCGCGATCCTGCTGCCGATCGGCTGGCGCACGATCAGGGAGGACTGGCCGGTGGTGCGCAAACACTGGTTCGTCCTGGCTGCACTTGGCGCCAGCGGCTTCACTCTGTTCAACACCATTTTCTACACCGCGCTCAACTACACGACGGCGATCAATGTCTCGATCGAACAGGCGGCGATGCCGGTCTTGATCATCATTGCCAATTTCTTCTTCTTCCGCCTGCGCGTGAGCTGGGCTCAGATTGCGGGCGTGGTGCTGACCATCTTCGGCGTCATCTTGACTGCCTGCCACGGCGATCCGCGCCGGCTGCTCCCATTGGAACTCAATTTCGGCGACGCCATCATGCTGGTCGCGGTCGTCCTCTACAGCGGTTATTCGGTCGGGCTGCGGCTGAAGCCGGTGATGCGCTGGCAGAGCCTGATGTTGTCCCTGGCGATCGCTGCCCTCATCACCTCGCTGCCGTTCTTCCTGTGGGAGGTCGCCGCCGGCAAGGTTATCGTCCCCGATATCAGCGGCTGGGTGGTCATCGTCTATACCGCGATCGGCGCTTCGGTCATTTCGCAGATCACTTACATCAGGGGCAACGAACTGATCGGCGCCAACCGTGCCGGGCTGTTCATCAATCTGGTGCCGATCTTCGGCACGCTGCTGTCAGTGCTGATCGTCGGCGAGACATTCCAGCTCTACCAGGCGCTGGCGCTTGCCCTGGTGCTGGCGGCATTTCGCTCGCCGAATACAGCGGGCGCAAGATGTCGGCACCGAACCGCTGCGGATAACATTTGGCCGCTGCCGCGCTGCGCCGCCGTCGCGATAACTGCTGCCGCGCGCCGACCTGGAACATTTTACCTCTGGCGGAGTTTGCTTGCGTGGGAGGCAACAAGATGAGCCATAACCCTCGCAGCACAGCAAGCATTGCCGGTCACCCCATTCATCCAATGCTGATTCCGTTTCCGATCGCCTTCTTTGTCGGTACCTTCGTTTGCGATCTGATTTTCTGGCAGACAGCCGATCCCGGGTGGGTCACCGGATCGCTTTGGCTTCTCGGCGCCGGCCTGATCATGGGCGCCTTGGCCGCTCTTACCGGCCTGACGGACGTTCTCGGCGATGTTCAGATCCGCAATCTCACGACGGCATGGCTCCATGCCGGCGGCAACGTGCTCGTTGTGCTGATCGAGCTTTATAACTGGTACTCGCGTTATGTCGGTGGAGCGGCGGCTGTGATCCCGACCGGCTTTATCTTGTCGCTGATCGTGGTGCTGATCCTGCTGCTTACAGGGTGGAAGGGCTGGGAACTGGTCTATCGGCATCGCGTGGGCGTCTCCGACGGCTCAGACGAATTGACCTGAACCGGCCTCTGCGACGGCCGCCCCAACGATGGGGGGAGGACCGCCGCATCCGCCACGCCGGCAACTACATTGCGTTGATGTCGAACTGCAGCCGCTTGGCCGAGTCGATGGACTTGTGCGCCTTGACCTGTTCCAGCACTTTCTCCGGGAACGGCGCGTCGAGATAGAGCAGCGCGATCGCGTCGCCGCCCGGCCGGTTGCGGCCGAGCTGGAAGTTGGCGATGTTGACGCCGTTCTCGCCGCACACCGTGCCGAGCAGGCCGACAATGCCGGGCGCATCGGCATTGGTTGTGTAGAGCATGTGCTGGCCGACCTCGGCGTCGAGATTGATGCCCTTGATCTGGATGAAGCGCGGCTTGCCGTCGGAGAAGCAGGTGCCGGCGATCGAGCGCGTCATGTGCTCGGTCTTCACCGTCAGCTTGATGTAGCCGTCGAACACGCCCGACTTGTCGCGCTTGACCTCGGCGACGATGATGCCGCGCTCCTTCACCATGATCGGCGCCGACACCATATTGACGTCGGCGACCTGCGGCCGGATCAGCCCGGCGAGCGTCGCACTGATCAGGGCGCGCGTGTTCATCGTCGCGGTCGAGCCGTCGAACAGGATCTCGACCTCGTTGATCGGGTCCTCGGTGACCTGGCCGACAAAGGCGCCGAGCACTTCGGCGAGCTTGACGAACGGCTTTAGCCGCGGTGCTTCCTCGGCCGTGATCGAGGGCATGTTGATGGCATTCGAAACCGCACCCTTGATCAGATAGTCGGCCATCTGCTCGGCTACTTGCAGCGCAACATTTTCCTGTGCTTCCGCTGTCGAGGCGCCGAGATGCGGCGTTGCCACCACATTCTCCATGCCGAACAGCGCGTTGTTCTCCGCCGGTTCGACCTCGAACACATCGACGCCGGCGCCCGCCACCTTGCCGCTCTTCAGCGCCGCGACCAGGTCGGCTTCGACGATGAGCCCGCCACGCGCGCAATTGATGATGCGCACGCCGTTCTTCATTTTGGCGATCGCCGCCGCGTCGATGATGTTGCGCGTCTTGTCGGTCAGCGGCGTGTGCAGCGTGATGAAATCGGCGCGGGCGAAAAGCTCGTCCAGCTCGACCTTGTCGACGCCGAGTTCCTCGGCGCGCTTGTCCGACAGGAACGGATCGAAGGCGACGACATGCATCTTCAGGCCGACGCCGCGCGTGGCAACGATCGAGCCGATATTGCCGCAGCCGATGACGCCCAGCGTCTTGCCGGTGATCTCGACGCCCATGAAGCGGTTCTTTTCCCATTTGCCGGCATGGGTCGAGGCATTGGCCTCCGGGATCTGCCGGGCGAGTGCAAAGATCATCGCCACCGCATGTTCGGCCGTGGTGATCGAATTGCCGAAGGGCGTGTTCATCACGATGATGCCCTTGCGGCTCGCCGCGGGGATGTCGACATTGTCGACACCGATGCCGGCGCGGCCGACGACCTTGAGTCTTGTCGCTGCGTTGATCAGTTTTTCCGTGACCTTGGTCGCCGAGCGGATGGCAAGACCATCATACTGGTCGATGACTTCGAGCAGCTTTTCCTTGTCCTTGCCGAGATCGGGCAAATAGTCGACCTCGATGCCGCGGTCCTTGAATATCTGGACGGCGGTGGTGGAGAGTTTGTCAGAGACGAGAACGCGGGGCGCCATGGCGGCCTCCTTGAACTGGATTGTCGGGAAATGGCGGCCCGCAGGCCGCCACGAATTCTCAGGCTGCTGCCTTCACCGAAGCCTTCTGCGTGGCGAAGGCCCAGTCGAGCCAAGGCAGCAGCGCTTCGAGATCGGAGGTCTCGACGGTGGCGCCGCACCAGATGCGCAGACCGGAAGGTGCGTCACGATAGGAGCCGATGTCGTACGCGACGCCCTCCTTGTCGAGCACAGAGACGATCGCCTTGGCGAAAGCCGCCTGCCCGTCGGCGTCGAGCGCCGCGACATCGGCGTCGGTGAAGGACAGACACACGGACGTGTTGGACCGTGTCGCCGCATCGACCGCGAGATGGCCGAGCCAGGACGACTTGTCGACAAAGCCATCGAGCACGGCGGCATTGGCATCGGCTCTGGCAATCAACGCATCGAGACCGCCGATCGACTTCGCCCAATGAAGCGCATCGAGATAGTCCTCGACGCACAGCATCGACGGCGTGTTGATGGTCTCGCCCTTGAAGATGCCTTCGATCAGCTTGCCGCCCGAGGTCAGGCGGAAGATTTTCGGCAGCGGCCACGCCGGCTTGTAGGTTTCCAGTCGCTCGACGGCGCGAGGCGACAGGATCAGCATGCCGTGTGAGCCCTCGCCGCCCAGCACTTTCTGCCAGGAGAAGGTGACGACATCGAGCTTCTGGAAATCGAGCTTTTGCGCGAATGCCGCTGAGGTGGCATCGCAGATGGTCAGGCCCTTGCGATCCGCCGGGATGAAATCGCCATTCGGCACGCGCACGCCCGAGGTCGTGCCGTTCCAGGTGAAGACCACATCGCGGTCGAAATCGATCTTGGTGAGATCCGGCAGTTCGCCATAGCCTGCCTCGACCTTTCTGATATCGGCGAGCTTCAGCTGCTTGACCACGTCGGTGACCCAGCCGGAGCCAAAGCTTTCCCATGCCACCATGTCGACACCGCGTTCACCGAGCAGCGACCACAGCGCCATCTCGACAGCACCCGTGTCCGACGCCGGCACGATGCCGATGCGGTAATCGGCCGGAACCTGGAGAATCTCGCGCGTCAGCTCGATCGCCTGTTCGAGCTTGGTCTTGCCGATCTTGGCGCGGTGGGAACGGCCGAGCGCAGCATTCTTCAGTGCCTCGACCGACCAGCCGGGGCGTTTTGCGCAGGGACCTGAGGAGAAATTGGGGTTTGCCGGACGGAGTCCGGGCTTCGTATGCGTCGTCATCGTGGTCTATCCTTCCAGATAGTGGCCCCTCGTTGGGGAGGGGTGGCCCACGGACGGCGATATGCGTTCAGCCCTCAGGCGTCAAGAGGAAAGTTTTTGTCGCTGGCGGCATACCGGCGATACGGGATCAGCATGTCGTGGGCTAAAACGCAAACAGCGGATCGAAGAGATCCGCCGTTGGGCTTCCGAACAGCAAGCTTCCTACCAGAGGTCGTAGCGCAGGCCGAGCTTGACCTGATGATTGCTGATGCCCTTGCGGATCGGATAGGAGGTCAGGCTCTCGGCCGTGACATATTCGGCATCCGGCGCGGAGAAGTACTGGTAGCCGAGATCTACAGAAACATTCTTGGTCACCTGATAGGCCAGGCCCGCATCCAGCGTGTAGGCGAGGGAATACTGGGTCTTGTTGTCGTTCCGGACGAAATCATCCGTAGGGTCGACATTGTCGGTGAAGTAACTCGCCGACAGCTTGTATTTGCTCCGGACCAGCCCAATGCCGGCGCCGAGGTAGGGCGTGATCCCGACATAAGTGCCGAGATCGACATAGCCATTGACCATGCCCGACAGGGAATAATTTTGCAGCGATGCCGACGCGATGGTCGCACCACCCGGCGGCGGCGTCGCCGAATCGTCAAAGCCGACGCCGATCTTGTTGCCGGGCAGATAGCCAAGATTGACGTCGCCGCGCAGATAGTCGTTGAAGTGGTAGCCGAAGCCGATGCTGGCAAAGGCCGGATCCTGCTTCTCGCTGAAGCTCGCGGGGGCGAAGGTGAAATCCTGATCCTCGTAGCTCTTCTGCGCCAGATAAGAGACGTCGCCGCGCAGATACCAGCCCGAGCCGACCTCGACCGGTTGATAGTCCGGCGCCTGATCGACATAGATCGGCGGATCGTAGTCCGCGGCCTGCGCCGGCGTCAGCGGCACAAGGACGAGTGCGGCGAGCGCCGGCGCTGTCAGCGATTTGAAATTCATGGGTCCCCGGCTCCTGAAATTGGCGCCCGTCATTTTGATCGCAAGCGCCGTTTCAGTAGGCATTGTTAACCATAGTGGTTAAGTGCGGGTTAAGGATAACGCGGCGTACCGAATTGATTTCAATTGGGTTTCTTCGGCACACGCGGCCGGTTGAAAACGCGCAAGCATCGGCAAACGAAAACCGCCCGGCAAGACCGGGCGGTTCGCGAATTCCTGGATTTCGAAGCGACTACTTGGTGTAGATCGGCTCCGGCTCTGGAACGTAGGGCTCCGGCGATGTGCAACCATTATTGCCGCCGAACTGATAGCGCAGACCGCCTCGTACCTCATGTGTGTTGATGCCATGGTCGAAGCCGGGCCCGGAACTGCTCACGTCGAAGTCGAACATGCGGCCCCCCTCAATGTGAGAGTAGCGATAGCCGGCATCCAGGATCACCCTGTCGGTAAGGCAATAGGACGCGCCGGCCATGAGCGCGTAGGCAAAGCGCCAATTCTTCGACCCGGGGTTGGTCTCGGTTGTGTTCGGGTCGTGGACGGTATCCCATTTGACGTGCGCGCCGCCGATGCCAGCGCCAACATAAGGCGTGATGCCGTGCCAGGTGCCGATATCGTAATAGGCGTTGGCCAAGAGCAGCAATGCGCTCATTTTCGACACTTCGACCGATGTCGTAACGCCATCGTTGGTTGATCCGTTGAAGTCCGAAGCGAACCAATAGTCGGCTGTCAGGTCGGTACGGAAATGATCGTTGATCTTGTAGCCAATGCCGGCGCCGAGTGAGAAGCCGCCCTTAAGCTCGCCGGAATCGAAAACATTGCTGCCGGGAGGCGGCCCGTAGGTGATATAGTCGATGCCGCGCAAATCCGATTTATGATAGTCGATGTCGCCGCGGATGTACCAGCCGCCGAAATCGGCCGGCTGCTCGTAGGCGATCGGCGCCGGCGCCTCTTCGACCACCGGCGGCTCCGCCAGATCGGCGGCGAATACTGGCCCGGCCACACCTGCGAACAGCGCGGCAAGGAGGGCCTTTTTTGCTGTATTGAACATGTTTGTCACCCCTGAGAACCGTCGGGAAAGTCCAACTTGCCCGAATGTGATTGACCTCAGTTGTGGATAATGAATTGGAAAAGTTAAAAGGCGTTTAACCCTGTCGATTAACCACGAATTCTCGACATTTTAGCAAACAGTCTCCGCCGGCATAACGCTGGGACCAACCCTGGCCGAAACAAAAAGCCCGCCTGCAGGCGGGCTTGAAGTCTTGAGCCGGCAGTTCGCCCCTGCCGTTGGACGCAGCGCAATCAGGCGGCGCTGCGCGTTTCCGAAATAATGTCGACGATGTCGTTGACCACGGCCTCGACCAGCTGTGGGTCGTCGCCCTCGGCCATGACGCGGATCAGCGGCTCGGTGCCGGAGGGCCGTATGACCAGGCGGCCGGCCTTGCCGAGACGGTTGCGCGCGTCTTCGATCACCGCCTTGACCGTGGCTTCCTCAAGCGGCTTGCCGCCGGTGATGCGGACATTCTTCAACAGCTGCGGCACCGGCTCGAATTTCTTCGACAATTCGCTGACCGGCCGGTTCTGCCGCTTGATGCAGGCCAGCACCTGCAGAGCCGAGACCAGCCCGTCGCCAGTGGTCGAGAAATCGGACAGCACAATGTGGCCCGACTGCTCGCCGCCGACATTCAACCCGTGCGCGCGCATATGTTCCACGACATAGCGGTCGCCGACCTTGGTGCGATGCAGTTGCAGCTTCATGTCGCCAAGGAAGCGTTCGAGGCCGAGATTGGACATCACCGTCGAGACGACGCCGCCGCCGGCCAGTCGCCCGCTCTGGTGCCAGGACTCGGCGATCAGCGCCATGATCTGGTCACCGTCGACGATGGTGCCGTTCTCGTCGACGATGACGACACGGTCGGCATCGCCGTCGAGTGCGATGCCGATATCGGCGCGCACTTCATGCACCTTCTTCTGCAGGCCGGCCGGATGGGTCGAGCCGCATTCCTTGTTGATGTTAAAACCGTTCGGATCGACATTGATGGCAATGACCTCGGCGCCCAGTTCCCAAAGTGCTGCTGGCGCCACCTTGTAGGCCGCGCCGTTGGCGCAATCGACGACGATCCTGAGACCCGACAGCGACATTGAGCGCGGCAGCGTGCGCTTGGCGAATTCGATGTAGCGGTCATGCACGCCGTCGACGCGCTTGGCGCGGCCGAGCCCGTCGGAATCGGCGAGCGCCAGTTCGATATCCTTGTCGAGCATGCTCTCGATGCGCTCCTCGATCTCGTCGGAGAGCTTGTAGCCATCGGGACCGAACAGCTTGATGCCGTTGTCGTAATAAGGGTTGTGCGAGGCCGAGATCATGACGCCGATATCGGCGCGCAGCGAGCGCACCAGCATGGCGACCGCCGGTGTCGGGATCGGGCCGAGCAGGAACACATCCATGCCGGCCGCGCACAGGCCGGACACCATGGCGTTTTCGATCATGTAGCCGGACAGCCTGGTGTCCTTGCCGAGCACGACGCGGTGGCGATGGCTGCCGCGCTGGAACGACAGGCCGGCGGCCATGCCGACCCGCATCGCGATCTCAGCCGTCATCGGAAACTTGTTGGCGCGCCCGCGAATGCCGTCGGTGCCAAAATAACGTCCTGCCATGCTTGCCAGAATCCCCGTCGGTTTTCAGCCGGCTCGTAGTGCCACAATTGGTCCGAGCCCGACTATCACATTGTGTGATTGTATATTACCAATTCTTAGAAAATCATTGTAGCAGGCTGTTCGGAGCGTTGGCAGCGTATCATGACACGGTGTTGCCGCAATATAGCATTCACACTGGGCCACACTGCGCAGATTGGGCCGGTAAGCCGGACTGTTGGAGGGGCAGATCGCAAGGGTCCATCACCTTATCGGGAGAACGCCGTTTAGCATCTGGCGCAGCCTAGCGTTGAGAGCTATTGATTGACACAGGTACAACCTATGGGCGCAGCAACGGGAGAAACGCCATGCTCATCCACCGACTTGCAACTTTGACGGGTCTTGCCGTCGCAACCTTGTTCATGGCGGCGCCCGCCAACGCGCTGACCATGGCCCAGTGTAGTACCAAGTATAATGCCGCCAAGGACGCCGGCACGCTGAACGGGCAGACCTGGAATCAGTATCGGAAGGCCGAGTGCGGCACCGACGCGGCGGCCACCACCGAGACCGCAAAGCCGGCGGCCAAGACGGACACGACCAAGGCCGCCGCCGCTGCTGATGACGGCGCCAAGGGTCTGACGGCCAAGGAATGCAGCGCTAAATACCAGGCTGCCAAGGCCGCCGGTACGCTCAATGGCGCGAAGTGGAACGACTTCCGTAAGACCGAATGCGCCGCCGGCGCTTCCGCCGCGGCAGAACCGGCCAAGGCCACGACCAAGGCCGCAGCCACAACCGACGATGGCGCTAAGGGCCTGACGGCCAAGGAATGCAGCACCAAATACCAGGCGGCAAAGGCCGCCGGTACGCTCAATGGCGCAAAGTGGAACGACTTCCGCAAGACCGAATGCGCCGCCGGGGCCTCGGCCGCGGCAGCACCCGCCAAGGCAACCACCAAGGCAGCTGCCGACAGCAGCGGCAAGGGCCTGAGCATGGCCGATTGCAGCGCCAAGTACCAGGCTGCCAAGTCTGCCAATACTCTGGGCGGCAAGAAGTGGAACGACTTCCGCAAGGCCGAATGCGGCGCAGGCGCAGATGACGACGACACCGTGCCCGCTCCGAGCGAGGCGACCTATACCAGCGAGCCCGAGAAGCCCTCGGTCACCGCTCCCAAGGGCGTGAAGTTCCCGGCCGCGATCTCGAAGAAATACGCCGGCGAGACGCCGGCCAAGGGCCGCATGCACACCTGCCTCGAGCTCTACTACGCCAATAAGGATGCCAACACGCTGAATGGCCTGCGCTGGATCCAGAAGGGCGGCGGCTTCTACAGCCTCTGCAATGCCAAGCTGAAGAGCTGATCGCGTAGCCATATTCTCCAGACAGAGGCCCGCGCATCGCAGCATGCGCGGGCCTTTTTATTGCGCTCGAACACACCCGGCGTTGATCGCGTTTACATATCGCGGAAGCTGTCGGCATCATCCATTCGCCCACACTGCCCACCCCAGACATATCGGTGGTTCGCAAAGATTCCAATTGAACATATGCAGAACAAATGGTATACAAAAGGACATCGAACTTTTGTCAACCAGGAGGGTCTTATGTCCAGATTGAAATTGGCGGCATTGGCTGTGACGGCATGGATTGCGTGGAGCGTCACCCCTGCAAGCGCACTGACAATGAAGGAATGCGGCGAGGCCTATCGCACAGCCAAGGAAGGCGGCACTCTGAACGGCATGGATTGGACCGCTTTCCGCACCGAGAAGTGTGCGACGTCAGCTGCGGAGAGTGCCAATGCGGATGCGGTCAAAACCGAGCCGCAGCCGCAGAAGGAAACCAGCGCGGCGGTCGCCCCCGCTGTAGCGCCGACGGGCGTGACATTCCCGACCACCCTCGCCGCCGAATTCAAGACCGAGAAGCCCTCGAAGGCGCGGATGAAGACCTGCCTGCAGGGCTACCACGGCAACAAGGACGCGGGTACGTTGAACGGCCTTCGCTGGATCCAGAAGGGCGGCGGCTATTACAGCCTCTGCAACGCCAAGCTGAAGAGCTGATCGACCAGCAGCGTTTGAAGATCGAAGGCCCCCAACCGCAAAGGTTGGCGGGCCTTCTCTTGGGTCTTGCCCCGTCAAGCGCCTTGTTTCGAGAGCAGTGCGACCAGGCTTGTAAGATCGGCATTGGCCTGGCCGGCAGCCACCCCGCGCTTCATCAGGCTTTGCATCGGCAAGACGAGTTCGGTGCTGACATCAGCCGACCTGCTGGCATCGATGAGATTGACGTAGGCATCAGCCTGCATGCCCAGGTTGGAAACGACATTGCTGGTGTGATCGCCACTGTCGATCTGTTCCGCCCATTTCGGCAGCAGGCCTTGCATCGACTGAAGCCAGGAGGCCAGCAGCGGCATGAACTCGCCGGCCGGGATCCCTGCTGCGCCCGTCAATGCCAACGCCTGCAGAACGCCCGCGAACATGCCGTACATGCCGGTCAGAAGCGAGATATCATAGAGCGGCGCGAGCCCAGCATCCTCACCGAGGAATTTGCTGGTGCCGAGCGCTCCGAGCTGCCCCGAACAGGCATCGAACGCCTGGCGCGAACCGCTGTAGAGAATCAGGGCGTGCGGCCCGCCGATCATCGGCGGCACCGCCATGATGCCGCCGTCGATGTAGCTGGCGCCCTGGCTCACCGCCCAGGCCGACATCGCCCGCGCCTGCTCGGGCGTGCCGTTGGTGAGATTGACCAATGTGCGGCCCGACAGCGCGTCTCGGCTTGGGCCGAGCACCTCACGAACGGTGTCATAGACAAGCAGGCACGCCACGATCAGTGGACTCGATCTGACGGCTTCCTCGACACTCTTGGCCACAGTGGCGCCCTTGGCTGCCAAAGCCTCAGCCTTTGCCGGAGAACGGTTCCACACCGTCACCGCATGTCCCTGGTTCAGAAAGGCTTCGGCAAGCGCCGTGCCCATGGCGCCGAGACCGATCACTGTTATGTCGCTCATTCTGCTTCTCCTTGGTTTGGTTGCGCGGTTACGCCGGTGTCGGGCTCAGGTCCTGGCCAAGGCCACCGTCCACGGTCAGCCGCGCGCCCGTGGTGAAGGTCGCGTCGAACGCCAGGAACAGCACTGCGCGCGCCACCTCCTCCATCGTGCCGTGGCGCTTCATCGGCGTGACCGCGTCGCCGATCGCCATGAAGGCGGCCCGCTCCTCGGCCGAGGCGTCGGCCACACCCATCGTCGGCGTATCGATGAAACCAGGGCTGACCACATTCACGCGGATGCGGCGCGGCAGAAGCTCGGCGGCCAGGACCTTGGCGAAGGCGCGCAGTGCCGCCTTTGATCCGGAATAGACGCTCATGCCGCCGGTGCCGGATTCGTCGGCGATCGACGAGGTGAAGACTATGGCGCCACCATCCCTGATGAGGGGCAGCAGGCGCTGCGCGGTGAAGAAAGCGCCTTTGGTGTTGATGTCGAAGGTGCGATCGTAACTGTCCTCGGTGACCCGCTCCACGGGTTCGAGATTGGCCACCCCGGCATTGACGTGAAGGAAGTCGATCTGGCCAAGCTTCTGCCCCACTTCGGCACCGAGCGTGACGATATCGGCCATGTCTGAGATATCGGACCGCACGACATGAGCTCGCGAAAGCAGCTTGGCTCGCGCGGCCTTGATGTTGCGCTGGTCGCGGCCGGTGACCAGGACCTCGGCGCCGCTTTCGATCAGGGCTTCGGCAACGGCGAGCCCCATGCCGTGCGTCCCGCCGATGACAACGGCCTTCTTGTTTGCGTATCGTGTCATGATCCATCCCTTTTTGACAAAATCCGGCCGCCGACGGCCTTTGCAGGTCGAAGCGAGGTACCGATATGATGTTGTGGTGTTCGCCGATGCCGGCGAGCTGGTTTGAAGCTATGGACCGGCTTGGTTTTTCTCAAGTACCGACAAAAATGTAAGCTACCCACCGATTGCTCAGAATTGGATGAACATGGGAAAGAAACAGCCAGATAGTTGCGGATTGGGGCCGGCGCTGGAGGTCATCAGCGGCAAATGGAAGGCGCTACTGCTCTGGCAGATTCACAAGGCGCCGGCACGATTCGGTGAGCTGAAGCGGCTGGTGCCTGACATCAGCGAAAAGATGCTGATCCAACAGCTGCGCGAAATGGAGGCCGACGGCATCGTCCATCGCGAAATCTTTCCCGAGGTGCCGCCGAGGGTCGAATACTCGATTACCGAATTCGGCATCGAGCTGGACAATGCCCTGATCCCGCTGGCCAGATGGGGCAAGCAACATGCTGGCCGGACTGACGGTGTGCGCCCCGGCAAAGCAAATGCATCCGTCCCGCATGCTATTTGAGAGACCCTGAATAGCAAAACGCCGCGGATTGAGCCGCGGCGTTTTCTTGCATCACATGATGTCAGCTCAGCTCGACGGCTGAGGCTCCATGCCGCCTTCGGGCTCGGGACCCTTCTTGCGGCGGCCGGACTTCGGCACAGCCGAGCCGCGGCTTGTGGGGGTGTCATCCCCCAAATCTCGCGCGGGCTTCTGCCCGGCGATCAGCTGCTTGATCTCTTCGCCCGAAAGCGTCTCGTATTCGAGCAGGCCCTGCGCCAGAGCGATCCATTCCTTCTTCTTCTTGGTCAGAATGGACTTGGCCGTGACATAGGCCTCGTCGATCAGGCGGCGTACTTCGGCGTCGATGATCTGCGCAGTCTCTTCCGAGACGTTCTGCGTGCGCGCCACCGAATGGCCGAGGAAAACCTCTTCCTGGTTGTCGCCATAGGCGACGTGGCCGAGCTTGTCGGAGAAGCCCCAGCGCGTGACCATGGCGCGCGCCAGCTTTGTCGCCTGCTCGATGTCCGAGGACGCGCCGGAGGTGATGTTCTCCTTGCCGAACTTGAACTCCTCTGCGACGCGGCCGCCCATCATGATGGCAAGCCGCGAGATCATGTATTTGTAGCTCATCGAATAGCGGTCGCCTTCCGGCAGTTGCATGACCATGCCGAGCGCGCGACCGCGCGGGATGATGGTCGCCTTGTGCAGCGGATCGGCCGACGGCACGTTGAGCGCCAGGATGGCGTGGCCGGCCTCGTGATAGGCCGTGAGTTCCTTTTCGGCCTGGGTCATGGCCGACGAGCGGCGCTCGGCGCCCATCATGATCTTGTCCTTGGCGTCCTCGAACTCGGCCATGGTGACAAGGCGCTTGTTGCGGCGCGCCGCCATCAGAGCGGATTCATTGACAAGGTTCATCAGGTCGGCGCCCGAGAAGCCCGGCGTGCCGCGTGCGATCACCTTGAGGTCGACATTCGGTGCCAGCGGCACGTTGCGCACATGCACCTTGAGGATCTTCTCGCGGCCGACGATGTCGGGGTTCGGCACCACCACCTGGCGGTCGAAGCGACCCGGACGCAGCAGCGCCGGATCGAGCACGTCGGGCCGGTTGGTGGCGGCGATAAGGATGATGCTCTCGTTGGACTCGAAGCCGTCCATCTCGACCAGCAGCTGGTTCAGCGTCTGCTCGCGCTCGTCATTGCCACCGCCGAGGCCGGCGCCGCGATGGCGGCCCACAGCGTCGATTTCGTCGATGAAGATGATGCAGGGAGCATTCTTCTTGGCCTGGTCGAACATGTCGCGGACACGGCTTGCGCCGACGCCGACGAACATCTCGACGAAGTCGGAACCCGAAATGGTAAAGAACGGCACATTGGCCTCGCCGGCGACCGAGCGCGCAAGCAGCGTCTTGCCGGTGCCAGGAGGGCCGACCAGAAGCACGCCGCGCGGGATCTTGCCGCCGAGGCGCTGGAACTTCTGCGGATCGCGCAGGAACTCGACGATCTCTTCCAGATCTTCCTTGGCCTCGTCGACGCCGGCGACATCCTGGAAGGTGACGCGGCCATGCGCCTCAGTGAGAAGCTTGGCCTTCGACTTGCCGAAACCCATGGCGCGGCCGGAGCCGGACTGCATCTGGCGCATGAAGAATATCCACACGCCAAGGATCAGGATCATCGGCAGGTAGGAGATCAGATAGCTGAACAGCGAGTTGGAACCGTCCGACTCAGGCCGCGCATTGATGGTGACGTTCTTGTCCTGCAGCCGCGAGACCAACTGCGGATCGCCAGGCGAATAGGTCTGGAAGCCATTGGCGTTGTCGGCGTAGGTGCCCGTGATGCGGGCGCCGGCGATGACCACCGTCTTGACCCGGCCGGCCGCGACCTCTTGCAGGAACTGCGAATAGGGAACGTCGGTCGAGGCCCCGCGAGTCTGCGGCGTCTGGAACAGATTGAAGAGAGCAATGAGCAGGACCGCTATGATCGCCCAGAGCGCGAGATTGCGATAATTCGGATTCATCAATTGTCCCGTTGGTGCCCGCTGGGACACGCGTCATGAGAGGAAACTTGCGCCTAACATAGGGAGAGCGCCCCCCCTTGCCAAGCATAACAGCACGTCTGGGTTAAGCTTTCGCGCCATGATCAACCGGCACTGTGGCGGCCAAAGGGCAAGCCGGGACAGGCGGTGCGCCGATCAACTCGGCCACGGCCTGCGCCAACACCAGATCGAAGCACGGCAGGAAACGGGCAAAGGGCGCAACGACCGGGCTGACGGCGATTGCCGGCGCCGCCGCTACATCCCCTGCAAAACCACGGCATTCGCCGCCGCGCCACAGCGCCGGTTCCGCAGCCAGGGCGGCGCGCACAAGGCTTGGCGGCGCGCCATCCCCGGCAATCGGCGTTTTGGCGGCGGCAGCGGCGCCAAGCGGCGCGATCAACCATGCACCCGGACTGTCGTCCAATGTGATCGCCCCGGCTTCGATGTGTGGCGTGATCCGCCGGCGACCGTCCCAAAGCAGAGCGCCAGCTACCGGCGCGGAACGCGGCAGGTCGCGCGATTCACGGCGCAGGAAGATGCCGTTTCGCCTGATATCGACGACCGCCCGCGACAATGTGGCGCAAAGCCGACCGGCCCGCATTTGCTCGAACAGCGCTTCGCTGCGCGCCTGGTCCGGCAACAAGGCGGTGCCGCCCGTCGCCGCCAGCAGGACACGCAGCGCATAGACCGCGGCTCGCGTGTCGTCAGCTTCGGCAAGACCGGGATCGAGACGGATGAGACCCCTCGCCGGCCGGCTGGCAAATTCACCGATCAGGGCGGCGGCGCGGCGACCGAGTTGTTCGCGCTCGCCGGCGGCCCGCCTGGCCAGGCCGATCGCTTCGGCAAAACGCTGCCCGCTCCGGTCTTCGCCGAGCACGGCCCGGATGCGCGGGCGTTCGAAATTCGTGTCGATGTTGGTCGGATCCTCCGCCCAGCCGACATGTTCGCGCTGCAGGAAGGCGCGCAACGCCGCGCGCCGAGCGCCGAGCAGCGGCCGCGCGATCCAGGTCCGCCAGTCATAGAGGGTGGCAGGCGCCATGCCGGCGAGACCTCGGCCTGCAAGCTCTCGCCCGTCATTCCGCGCGGCTCGCATCAGGACGGTCTCGGCCTGGTCGTCGGCGGTGTGGCCGGTCACGATCACACCAATGCCTTGCGCCTGCGCTGCCTCGGCCAGCAACCGGTAGCGCGCCTCGCGCGCCGCCGCGGGCAGGCCGGCCGACGGCTTGGCGCCGGACCAGTTGAGCGTCCGGTGCGCGATGCCGCGCTCGGCACAAAGCTTTGCCACGCTGCGCGCTTCGGCTGCTGCTTCCGGACGCAGGCCGTGGTCGATCGTCACCGCCAGCAGCCGGGCTGTCGGGGCGCTGCGGTCGAGGTGAGCCTTGAGGAGAAGAAGGAGGGCGGTCGAGTCGCTGCCGCCGGACACGGCCGCAAGCGCGCCGTTGGTAAAGTCGATCTGCGAAAAATTCGAAAGGTCAGGCTCGGTATCGAGCATCAATGCATGTCGCGCAAAAGTGGTCCCGGTTCTGGGACAACACGGCAAAGACTAGCACGCCGCCAGCGCCCTCTCCTGCTTGACGCGTTCCTTGAGCGCGGCCGAAATATCGGGATAGCGCTTGCCGATCTCGCCGAAGGTGGCGCAGGCGACATCCTTCTGCTTGAGGCCGACCAGCGACACGCCAAGCTTCAGGAGCATGTCAGGCGCCTTCTTGGCCTTCGGATAGTCCTTGCTGGCGGAGAGGAAAACCTCGGCAGCGTCATGATACTTCTGCTGGCCAAGCAGCGATTCGCCAAGCCAGTAATGCGCGTCCGCCGCCTTGGCGTCCTTCGGGAACCGGGCGATGTGGTCGCGAAAACCCTGCTCGGCGGTGCTGTAGTCGCCCGACAGGATGAACTGGTAGGAGTTGCGGTAGATCTCTTCCGGGTTGTTGGTGGCAGGCAGCGCCGCCACCACCGTGCCGTCCGACTTGCCGGTCTTAGCCCCGGCAGCCGGCGCCTCGGCGGCGGGAGCCGCACCTTCCGCCGGCGCCGCTGCCTGCGTGTTGCCGCCGGCGTCGATTACATTGCCGTTCTTGTCGACGGTAATGGTGCCGAAGGTCTTGGGCGGCGTGCCGTTGATCACCTTGCCGGGATCGCCGGTCTGCGATTCGACGATGACCTCGCCGACGCTCTGGCCGCCATCCGACTGCGCGCCGGCACCGGCCGGCGCCTGGTCTGCCGGGGCCTCGGCGACGCCGGTGCCCGCGCCACCGTCCTGCGGCGCGGCCTCCGATTTCTTCTGGGCCGGCGGCTGCCCGCTGGAGCCGCCTTCCAACTGCTGGAAGCGGAACTCGTTGTCTTCCTGCTGCTTGCGCATCTGCTCCTGCATCTGCAGGATCTGGAAGTTGAGTTCCTCGAGCTTGCCGTTCATCTGCCGGAGCTGATCTTCCAGCCCCGCGGCGGCGGTGCCGTCCTGCTGCTGCGCGATCTGTTGCTGCTCCGGCTTCTCCTTCTTGCCGAAAATGCCGAGCGTCGGCAGATGGAAGGAAAAGCCGCTATCCGCGGGTTGTCCGGTGCCGCTCGCAGAAGCCGCGAAGCCTGATACGAGCAGCAGCGCAAGCGTGCCGCTCAAGACCGATCTGAAATGCATGTGCCTCTCGCCGTGAATATCGTGAGCCTGTTCGCGCCTTCCGATCACAGTGGGACCGGCACGACGCCCTCGGCTCTTAGCAGGAGGCGAGACTTCGGCCAAATTTTGTTTCCGGGTTTGTTTCCGGGACCGAAACTGAAAAAGGCGGCCACAAGGCCGCCTTTCGCATGGAAGTGTTGCAATTATGCGACTAAGGCGCCGCCGTCTTGCCTATCAGGAGCCGGCGCCGGAGAGCGTGGTGACCGCGCGGCGATTCTGCGACCAGCAGGAGATGTCGTCGCAGACCGCGACCGGACGTTCCTTGCCGTAGGAAATCGTCTTCAATCGGCTCGCCGAGACGCCCCTGGCGACCAGGAAGTCGCGAGTGGCGGCGGCGCGGCGGGCGCCGAGAGCCAGATTGTATTCACGTGTGCCGCGTTCGTCAGCATGGCCTTCGACGACGATGGCGTACTGCTTGTACTGGTTGAGCCACTGTGCCTGCCGCGACAGCGTCGTCTGCGCATCGGCGCGGATCGCGGTCGAGTCCGTGTCGAAGAAGATGCGGTCGCCAATGTTGACTGTGAAGTCCTTCGCCGAGCCGGGCGTTGCCGCACCCGCGCCGTTGAGGCCGAGCTCTTCAGCGCTGTTCGGGGTTTTCTTCGAGGCGCAACCGGTGATGGCGAGCATTGCGATCAGGGCGATCATCGCCGGGTTTCTGGTAAGTGCTGCGATACGGCCCATGCCGCCTCTCCTTCGTATTCGAGTGATCGTATTTCGAGTGATTTCGTTGATCACCCAGTAACCACGTTTGGGTTAACCGGCATTCAAGAAATACGGTTAATGTTTGGTTTCGATCGTCCGTCCACGACCTTCAAATCCACGGTCACAGTTGGCGCGGACCCTAGGCGGAAATGCGGCCGAAACGCGACTAATGAATGGAAAAGGGGCCAAACGGGCCCCTTTTTAGCAGGTGTGGCAATTCGGCCGAACCTACTCCAGCAGCGGCGACCAGGCGGGATCCGACGCGAAATTCGCGGTCGGGATCGACTGTTCGTTGCGGCCGGTGAGATCGACGGAAACCAGTTTTGGGCCGCCGGCGGAGTCGCGGAAGAACATCAGCACGCGGCCGTTGGGCGCCCAGGTCGGTCCCTCCTGCTGGAAGCCCGAGGAGAGGATGCGCTCGCCCGAACCGTCGGTCTTCATGACGCCGATCTGGAATTCGCCGCCGGTCTGCTTGGTGAAGGCGACGAGGTCGCCGCGCGGGGACCACACCGGCGTCGAATAGACGCCGTCGCCGAACGAAATGCGGGTCTGGCCCGAGCCGTCGGCGCCCATCACATAAATCTGCGCACGGCCGCCACGATCGGAAGTGAATACCACCTTGCTGCCGTCGGGCGAATAAGAGGGCGAGGTGTCGATGGCGGTCGAGTTGGTCAGCCGGGTGGTCGAGCGGCTTCGCAGGTCCATGGCGAAGATGTTGGAATTGCCGTCATCGCGCAGCAGGCTCATGATCACCTTCTGGCCGTCGGGCGAGAAGCGCGGCGCAAAGGTCATGCCGGGAAAGTTGCCGACCAGTTCGCGCTGTCCGGTCTCGATCTGCAGCAGATAGACCCGCGGCTGGCCGCTTTCATACGACATGTAAGTGATTTCCTGCCGATTCGGCGAGAAACGCGGCGTCAGCACGATCGAGCGGCCATCGGAGAGATAGCGCACATTGGCGCCGTCCTGGTCCATGATGGCGAGCCGCTTCTTGCGCGCATTCTTGGCGCCGGATTCGTCGATGAAGACGACGCGTGTGTCGAAATAGCCCTTCTCGCCGGTGAGCTTCTCATAGATCGCATCGGCGATGATGTGGGCGACACGGCGTTGATTTGCGTCGTTGGCGAAAAACTGCTCCCCGGCTATCTGCTGGTTGCCAAAAATATCCCATAGTCGGTACTGGGCGCGGATTCGGCCGTCCGCCTCCTTGCTCACGCTGCCGGTGACCAGCGCCTGCGCATTGATCACCTTCCAGTCGTCGAAACGGGGCTGCGCATCCGGATTGGCGATCTTCTCGATGAAGGCGTTCTTGTCTATCGGTGCGAAGAGACCGGAGCGCTTCAGGTCGGCGGTGACGATCTCGGAAATCTGCGCGCCGAGCCCTCCCTGGAAATCTGGGATGGCGATCGGCATCGGTTCGACATTGCCTTTGTTGACGTTGAGCTCGAGGGTTGCTCGAGCAGGCAAGGTGACGACGGCGTTCATGCCCATCGCCATCGCGGCGACCATCAGGAGCGGCTTGAGGATGGATTTCATGTCTTCTCGCTTCTCTTGCTGATTTCTGGGTGCTCAGGCTACAGGCCAAGCATCGCTCTGGGATCGAAGTTGACGCGAACGTCGGACCAAATGGCATGCTTTCCGGCGGGCACCTGCAGGCCGGCGACATCGCATTTCTGCACAGCGCGAACCGCGCTGCTGTCGAATTGGGGGTTGCCGCTGGACTTCTCGACGGTCGGACGGCCCTCCAGCTTGCCGGAGGCATCCAGGCTGAAACGGATCACCACGGTGAAATCCTCAGAACCCTCAAGCCCAACCGGGAGGGTCCAGCAGCCACCGAGCTGTTCTTCCAATGCCCCTTGCTCGGACTTCGACAGCTTCTGGCCTTGATCCTTGTCGCCGCCTAGCGATGCCTGCTGGGTCGAGCGCTTGGCGCCGCCGCCGGATGGCTTCTGCTTGTCGAGCAAAGCCTTGATGTCAGCCTCATTGAACTGCTTGTCATCCGACTTCGGCTTCGACGAGGCTTCCTTGACCGGCTTGTCGGTGTCCTTGCGGTCCGGAGCCTTCGCGCTTTCGGCCTGCGCCGGCTGCGGCTTCGGCCGTGCTTCGGGAGCAGGAGCGGAAGTCGGAAGCTGCGCTTCTTCCAGAGGCTGCTGATCCGATATGGCTTCGGCGACCGCATCGGGCTTCACGCGTGGCTTCGGCTCTATGGCGGCGGTCGTGTCCGGCTGCGGTGTTGGTGCAGGCTCCTTCACCGGGGTCGGCTTCGGTTCAACCTGCTTCACCGGCTCGGGCTTGACCTCTTCCTTCGGCTGCGGCTCCGGCGCCACCTCCGTCGCAGGTGTCGGCTTCGGCGCTTCCTTTGGCTTCGGCGTGTCCTCGGTCTTCGGCTTTTCGGTCGGCGTCGGCGCCGGAGCAGCCGTCGCTGTTTTCTCCACCGGCTTCGGCTTGGGATCGTCCGTCACCGGCTTGTCGGTATCAACGCTGTTCTCGCCGATTTTCTGTGCATCTGGCACGATGTCGGGACGCTTGGTCGGCATCGGCGCCGGCTTTTCGTGCATTACCGCCTTCTTGTCGCCCTGCAGCGTCTGCGCAATGGCTTCCATGGGAACGATGTCGACCGCTATCGACTCGACATCCGTGGACGGCAGCGCGGCCGGCGCCGACAGGGTGAACAGGCCGAAAGCCAGTGCCACCGTATGCAGTATCACCGATGTGGTGAGGCCGGTCTTCATCGTGCGTCTACTGATCCTGTTGCTGCAGTGAAATCAGGCCGATATTCTTGTAGCCGGCGGCCTGGATGAGGGCCATGACCTCCATCGCGGCGCCATAGTTAGTCGCCTTGTCGCCGCGGATGAAGATGCGCTCTTCGTAGCCGGTCTTGGAAATCGCCTGCAGTTTGGCGACCAGCTCTTCCCTTGGGATTTCGGTCTCCTGCAGGAAAATCTTGCCGGCCGCGTCGATCGAAACGGTGATCGGCTGGGTGTCGGCGTTCATAGCCTTGGCCTTCGTCTCCGGCAGGTCGACCGGCACTCCGACCGTCAACATAGGTGCGGCGACCATGAAGATAATCAAGAGCACCAGCATCACGTCGACCATCGGCGTGACGTTGATTTCCGACATCAATGCATGGTGGCGGCCGCGCCGCCTGTGTCCGCGCCCGCCGCGTCCTGCCATGCCAACCGACATACCCATCTTCTTACCTCAGCCCTTAGGCGCTACTTTTTCATCGATTTGGCGCGAGAGTATGGCGGAGAACTCATCCGAGAACCCTTCCATCCGCACCGCGATCTTGTTCGCGTCGGATGACAGCTTGTTGTAGGCGATAACCGCCGGTATGGCGGCGAGAAGACCGATGGCCGTCGCCAGCAGCGCTTCGGCAATGCCGGGTGCAACAACCGCGAGACTGGTGTTCTTCGAACCGGCAATCGCCTGGAACGAGGTCATGATGCCGATGACGGTGCCGAACAGGCCGATGAAGGGTGCAGCCGAACCGGTGGTGGCGAGAAAGCCGAGACGGCCCTCCAGCTTCTCCATCTCGCGCGTCAACGCCAGGTCCATCGCCTTGTCGATGCGGGTCTGCAGGCCGAGCGGCGATTTGGCCCCCTTCTCGAAGCTCTTCTTCCATTCGCGCATGGCGGCGACGAAGATCGCACCCATGCCCGTGGTCTTGCGGTCGGCAAGCGTGCGATAGAGCTCTTCCAGCGACTGCCCCGACCAGAACACCTGTTCGAAGCGATTGAGCGACAGACGCATGCGGGCATAGCTGACCAGCTTGTCGACGATGATCGCCCAGGTCCAGACCGAGGCGCAGAGCAGACCGATCATGACCAGCTTGACCACCCAGCTGGCCTGTGTGAACAGCGCCCAAATCGACAATTGCGCTGCCGGATCGGCGAGTGCGGTAGTTTCCATGCTTCAGTCCTTAAGATTTTCCGGGCATCGCTGGCGGCTGGCCCATGGGCATCCCTTGTGGTCCGTTCGCGCTTGGCTTCCGGATTAACCCCAAAATGCACCGTTGGCGGCCTTTTCAGGGCAAATATTGGTGAAAGGAAGGCGCGCGGATTCTTCCAATCTTCACCGATCTCTTCATGAACCGTTATGGTTAAGGATGGGTTAGGAAATATGGCGCGGCGCATTGCCGCGCCAAGGGACGACGCGGACCATCCATCCACAATCGAATGCGCTGCCGATTGGCCGCCCGTTGCCGGCCGGCAGGCCTGGATATCAGCTTGCTCCTGGTAGAAAGGCCGCGATCCATTCTTTCGGAAAGCGCTTCGGCCGGCCGTTCTCGCCAATGATCGCCGCCTCGACCTTTGCTTCGACCAGAACCTCTGTCCCGCGTTTCAATTGCTGCGCCATGACGATGCGGGCGCCGGAAATATCCTGCGTTGATGTGTCGATGGTCAGGATGTCGTCCATGCGGGCAGGCGAGCGGAAGTCGATCTCCATGCGCCGCACCACCCAGACGATCCGTTCGCCGTGCTTGCCTTCGTGAAGTTCTGTGTGGTGGACGCCCGCCAGCCTGAGATAGTCCGAGCGCCCGCGCTCGAAGAATTCGAGATAGCGCGCATGGTAGACGACGCCGGAAAAATCGGTGTCGGCATAATAGACTCGCGCCATCAGCCGATGGCCGAATTCCGTCAAGGCTCCGGAAAGCCCGGCAGCAAGCGCCGCCGATTCACCATGATCGTCCATCGCGCTTTCCTTTTTGCCCCCGGCGGGGCACCTGTCTTGCCAAAATCACCAGCGCAGCAAACCGGATGGCACTGTTGACGGCGATGATCAAGACCTTGATGGCAGCGCTGCTGGTGCTGGCGGCGTCTGCGCTTCCCGGTCAGGCCGCGACCTTTTCGATGAAGCGCGGCCTCAACCTCGACCAGTGGACGACCTGGGTCGGGGAAGACAAATGGAACGACCGACAAGCCATCCTGCCCTATCCGGAATGGCGCAAGTTCCTCGACGAGGGTGACCTCAAGGCGCTGAAGGCCGCCGGTTTCGACTTTCTGCGCATGCCGGTCGATCCCTCGCCGTTTATGTCGGACCAGACGCTGGCGCTGCGCGACGACCTCTATGCCAGCGTGCGAGACTCGGCGCGCATGATCAACCGGGCCGGTCTGAAAGTGATCGTCGACATGCACCTGATCCCGGCCGGCGGCGGCCGCGAGATCGGCATGGGCCAGGTGATGGACGATCCCGCAACCTTCGAGGCCTATGTCGAGGTCGTCCGCAAAATGGCGCGCACGCTTGCCACTGAGGACCCGGCGCAGGTCGCTTTCGAGCCGATGAACGAGCCTATCGTCGACTGCGACAGCGAGGGCACCAGCCTGTGGCCGGAGCGTCAGCAAAAGCTGTTCGCGGCCGCGCGCGCCTCGGCCACCAGGCTGACGCTGATCCTGACCGGCGCCTGTTATTCCAGTGCGGCTTCGCTGGTCAGGATCGACCCAAAGTCGATCCCCGACGACAACATCATCTGGACCTTCCACTCCTACGACCCGTTCCTGCTGACGCATCAGGGCGCGACCTGGGCCGGCGATTTCATTCTCTATGTTACCGGCCTGCCCTATCCGCTGACCGCGGTGCCGCGCGCCGAGCTCGATGCGACGCTGGATGCGATCCGCGCCAAGATAAAAGCCGAGGCGCCACGGACCAGACGGAACGGCCTGCTCGCCTATCTCGATGAACAAGTCGCCAGCATGGACACGGACGAAAAGCTGCTCGGCGTCATGGATGCGCCGTTCGAAAAGGTCGAGGCCTGGGCGAAGGCCAACGCCATCAAGCCGGAAAACATCACGCTGGGCGAGTTCGGCATGATCCGCCAGGAGTATGGCAACCCCTATGTGATGCCGCCCAAATACCGCGCCGCCTATGTCAAGGACATGATCGCGCGCGCCGAGGCGCATGGCTTCTCATGGTCGGTGTGGAGTTTTGGCGGCGCCTTCGGCATCGTCGATGCCTTCAACGGCGAAAAGGCCGAACCCGCCGTGATGGATGCGATCCGCTCGCTCCATTAGCCCTAGGGCATGTCGAGATCCAGATCAGGCCGAGTCGAAAATGAGGGGTCCGAAAACCGGAACGGAGCGGACTTTGGTCCGTGACTACCGGAAGCGCAGGAACACCTCATTTGCAGGCCGGCATCACCTGAATACCGGCATGCCCTAACCGAGGTCGATCTGCAGGATCTCCGGCCGCATGCCAAAGCGCACCGGCGCGATGCTGAAGCCGAGTCCGCCTGACACGATCAAATTGCGGTCATTCTCGACGACATGGCCATAGGCAAAGCGGTTGCCGAAGCGGGACGGCACCACCGGTGAATAGCCGAACAGCCTGACCTGCCCGCCATGTGTGTGGCCCGACAGCGTCAGCGAAACCCGCCACGGCACTTTCGGGAAAATGTCAGGCTCATGCGCAAGCAGGATGATCGGTGCCTGGTCGGTGATCTTGGCCAGCGTGCCGTCGAGATCGTCCAGGCCTTCAAATCTGTCGCGGCCGGCGGCCTTGTTCGGTAACAGTGCCAGCTGGTCGGCGAGCCCGGCGATCCAGAAGCCGTATCCATCCTTTTGCAGGCGCACGGCGTCGTTCTCCAGAACCGAGATGCCGGATTCCTCCAATGCCTTGCGCGCCACAGTCCCCGCTCCGGCCTGCTGCGCGAAAGGATCGTGCCACCAGTCGTGATTGCCGAGGATCGACAGCACACCAAGCGGCGCCTTCAGTCCTGACAAGGCCGGCGCCCATTCATGGGCCTCCACCCGGTTCGTCACCAGGGACATGCCTGAGAAATAGTCGCCGAGCAGTACGATCAGATCGGGCTTCAGCACGTTCGCATCCTCGACGAGCGAAGCGATCCGCTCAGGCGTCATCCAGGGACGGCAGGCGTGAATATCGGCAAGTGCTACAACGCGCAGCTTGAGATCTGCAGGCCAATGCGGCGGCGTCAGCCGGTAGCGCTTCACATGCGTCAACAGCATCGGCTCGATGCCGACCGCATAGGCACTGAGCGAAGCCAGCGAGAGGAACGAACCTCCGGCGAATTTCAGGAACCCGCGTCTGGTGATCACTTTTCTGGCTCCGACCTTGATCGGAGCAGTTCGCGCCGACATTGCAACGCCCGATACAATCGAGGAATGCGCCTTCACGCTGGCAGGTTTGAGGAGATTCTGCACAGAAATCCGTTCCGAAGAACAAATGTCCGTTACTCTTCCTGGAACAGGTTGATCTGCTGCTGTGCCAGATCCTTTGGCGCGTCGAGGCCGAGATGGCGCCAGGCATTGGCCGTCAGCACGCGGCCACGTGGCGTGCGTTGGATGAAACCCTGCTGGATCAGATAGGGCTCGATAATGTCCTCGATGGCGTCGCGCGGCTCGGACAGGCCGGCGGCGATGGTTTCGATGCCGACCGGCCCACCACCGAAATTGCGCGCGATCATCGAGAGATAGCGGCGGTCGAGCGCGTCGAGGCCGAGCGCGTCGACCTCGAGCCGGGTGAGAGCTTCGTCGGCAATCTGCTTGTCGACGTGGCCGTCGCCGGCGACGGAGGCGAAATCGCGCACGCGGCGCAACAGTCGGCCGGCGATGCGCGGCGTGCCGCGGGCGCGGCGCGCAATCTCCAGCGCGCCGTCGCCGCCGAGCGGCATTTGCAGGATACGGGCGCCGCGGCGCACGATCTGCTCCAGTTCCTCGACCGAATAGAAATTAAGCCGCACCGGAATGCCGAAGCGATCGCGCAGCGGGTTGGTCAAAAGGCCGAGCCTGGTCGTGGCGGCAACGAGCGTGAAGCGGGCAAGATCGATCTTGACCGAGCGTGCCGCCGGACCTTCGCCGATGATCAGGTCGAGCTGGAAATCCTCCATCGCCGGATAGAGGATTTCCTCGACTGCCGGATTGAGCCGGTGGATCTCGTCGATGAACAGTACATCGCGGTCTTCCAGATTGGTGAGAAGTGCGGCGAGATCGCCGGCCTTGGCGATCACCGGACCGGAGGTCGAGCGGAAATTGACGCCGAGCTCGCGCGCCATGATCTGCGCCAGCGTTGTCTTGCCAAGCCCCGGCGGCCCGACGAACAGCACATGGTCAAGCGCCTCGCTGCGGCCCTTGGCGGCCTCGATGAAGACTTTGAGATTGGCCCGCACCGCGGCCTGGCCGACGAAATCGGCGAGCGTCTGCGGCCGCAAGGTCTGCTCAGCATCCTCGCCGCGCTTTTCCGGGGCAATGAGGCGGGGTGAAAGGCTCATGCGGCCTTCCTCGCACAGGGCAAAGGACCGGACAAGCAATCACTCACCGCGCCAGTTCCTTCAGCCCGAAACGAATGAGCTTCGAGGCATCGGCGTCCTCGCCGGCCGTCTTCAGCGCCGCCGCGACAGCATTGGCTGCGGTGTCGCGCGAATAGCCGAGATTGACCAGCGCCGAGACGGCGTCGGTGATGGGCGCCGGCGCCACGCCTTCCCCGAGTTCCTGCTTCAGGCCGATGGCGCCGGAGGCGGTTCCGGCATAGCCCGGCGCCTTGTTCTTCAATTCGGTGACGATGCGCTCGGCCACCTTCTTGCCGACGCCGGGCGCGCGGCTGACCATGGCGATGTCGCGCAGCGCGATCGCATTGGCGAGGTCGGCCGGCGCCAGCGTCGACAGGATGGCCAGCGCCACCTTGGCGCCGACGCCTTGCACATTGCTCATCAACAGCCGGAACCATTCGCGCTCAAGCACCGATTGGAAACCGTAAAGCCGGATCATGTCCTCGCGCACATAGGTCTCGATGAACAGCACCACCGCCTCGCCGGGCGAAGGCAGCGCGGCCAGCGTGCGCGCCGAGCAATAGGCGACATAGCCGACGCCGTGCACATCCACGAGGCAGAAATCCTCCTCGATCTCGTCCAGCGTGCCTTTCAATTTGCCGATCATGCGTGATCCCTCATGCCAGCGCCATCCTGTAGGCGACGCTTTGCCGGTGATGCGCGTGGCAGATGGCGATAGCTAGCGCGTCGGCGGCATGTTCGGTGTCGAAAACGGCTTTCGGCAACAGCACCTTTACCATCATGTGGATTTGCTTCTTGTCGCCATGGCCAACGCCGATCACCGCCTTTTTGACGGCATTGGGGGCATATTCGGCGACGACAAGGCCGGCGAGCGCCGGCACCAGCATGGCTATGCCGCGCGCCTGGCCGAGCTTCAGTGTCGCCACCGCATCCTTGTTGACGAAGGTTTGCTCGACGGCCGCTTCCTGCGGCATGGCCGCATGCAGGATCTCGGCCAGCCCGTCATGCAATTGGCAGAGCCGTGTCGCCAGCGCCGCCTTGTCGTCGGAGCGTACAGTGCCGGAGCTGATAAAGCGCAGCGAGTTGCCGAGGCTCTCGACGATGCCCCATCCGGTGCGCCTCAGCCCCGGATCGATACCGATGATGCGAATCGCTTCCCTCATGCGCGAAGTCTACCTCCGGCGCACAGCGATGTCAGGGAAATGTGAACAAACCGGAAACGGGAAGCGTTTAACCTCGAGCGAAAGCCGTATTCAGCAGCGTGATCTGGTCGGAAACCGGATTGGCGCGGCGGCCTGTTACCGGCGTCCCGGCAAACGCGCCGCCATAGATCTCTTCGTCCATGCGGCGCACCAGCGCCTGCAGGCGCAGCGAGCGGGTGACGAGGTCGAGGAAATCCTTCGGCAGTTCGCCCCAGCCGACCGCTTCGTCATGCGCCGAGGCGGTGTCGAGACGCACCTTGGATTTTTCCGAGGCGACCTGGTCGCGGGTCATCTCGCCGGAATTTGCCGCCCGCTGCAAAAGCAGCCAGGAGGCGACCTGCATCAGCCTTGTGGTCAGCCGCATCGATTCGGCCGCATAGAGGGTCGCCGCCAGTCTGGACAGCTTCTTGGCCTCGGCCCGGCCCTTGCCGTCGAGATATTCCGCTGCTTGCTCAACCAGGCCCATGCCTTCCTGGTAGAGCGGTTTGAAGGATTGGGAGAAAACCCGGCGTTCCGCCAGCTTGATGGTTTTCGCGCTGCCCTTCGAAGGCTCGTTCATCGATACGCCCCTGCACTGCCCCGTCGGCTGATTCGGCTTCATCGCCGTCACGCCGGCACCCTAGATGACTGAAGCTTGAAAATGCGCTTCGCCGCCGGCGAAGGCAAGCACATGTTTAACAAACGGTTAACGCCTGCGCAGGGGCGCCAAGCGGACCAAAAGCAGACAAAAAAAGAGCCGCGGATAAGGCGGCTCTCAGGAGTTTAACAGGGAGGCGTCAAACGAAGTGGCTCCAACCACTCGGTAAGAATCCAGATCACTGGATGGACATAGTAAACACCTGTAAAGCTTAATGAACCCTTAACGGCGCGGGTATTTCTTGTTCGACCGCTGCCCTTCTGTGCCGTATCAGCACAACGGCCCCCGAAGCCTGATCGTCAGCTTGTTCATGCCTTCTTCCATACAGCCGGCAAGGAAATGAAGGCGAACAGCAGCATTGCCGCATAAAAGCCCATCGAGGAGGAAGCCAGCACCGGCTCGATCTCCGGATGGCCGGCAAGTTCAAAGTAAAGCCCGATCATCAGTGCGATTCCGCAGATTGCCGTCAGCCAGAAATGCACGACCGCAATCGTCTTTTGCCCGACCGCTGGAAACAGGTGGTAGAAGAAAGCAAACACCGCCGACATCAGCCAGCCCGCCACCATGGTGTGCGCGTGGGTCGGCATCTGCCCATGGTCATTGGAGATCGCCATATGCAGGCCGAGCGCCATGCCGCACAGGGAATAGATGACGGCCAGGGTGAAGAAATTTCGTGCTACGCCTTGCATGGGATACCCTCGTTGGTTGTTGCAGACTTGGTCCGACCGCGCGCGGCCAAAATGGAGCGTCGGTCGCGAGCGGCTTAGTCCCCGCAGGTTTCAGGATCATGCCGCGAAACCAGCCAATTCCGACACGGCGTCTATCCGGCAAATGCCGGGTATTGTGCGGGCTGGCGGTAAAATCCGGCGACGGCGCCACCGCAACAAGCCGGCACCCACGCGGCATCTTCTGGATACATGCACGGAGATAATCCGCCCTCCTTCGGAAGCAGACGCGCGAAAGCAGCGTTTACCCCCGGAACGATGCACAAGGAGCGGCAATGGACTGGTATTCTCTCTTCAAATTCCTGCATGTCATGGCAGCGATCCTCTGGCTCGGCGGCGGTTTCGCCATGCTGCTGGTTTCGATACTCGCCGATCGCGCCGGCGACGACGAGACGCTGATGGTCATGCTGAGAACGACGGACAAACTCGGCTTGCGTCTGTTCGTGCCGGCGTCCGTCGCGACCCTGGCTTCTGGCCTGGTGCTGACTTCGCTATGGACCGGCTTCTCCGACCTTTGGGTCGTCATCGGCCTTTGCGGCTACGCCGCCGCGTTTCTAACCGGTATCCTCGTGCTGAAGCCTTCGTTCGAAAAGCTTGCCGCAATGCTTGCCACGGACGGCATGACCCCGGCCGCCATAACGTTTGGGCGCCGCATGATACGAATCGTCAAGTTCGATTTCGTCATCATGATCGCCGTCGTCGCCGACATGGTGCTGAAGCCGACCGCGCACGACATCGCCACTCTCGGCGCCATGGCGGTCGTGGTCGGTGGTGGTGCATCGCTGACCTTTGCGAGCGCCCCGCGAACCAAACCGGCAGCGGCCTGAGCGGGCTTTAGAGCAGGCCGGCGATCCCGTCCCAAAGCAGCTTGACCGCGACCACGGCCACGGTCGCGTAGGTGAAGGGATAAAAAATCTCCGGCCGCATGCGCCGCACCAGCCAGGCGCCGGCGATGGTGGCCAGCGGCGCCAGCGGCATCAGCACGGCCGACGCCGTCAGGTTGGCTGTGTCGAACTGGCCAAGCGCGAAATAGGGGATCAGCTTCAGCGCGTTGGTGGCGGCAAAGAAGATCGCCGATGTCCCCGACAGCACCTTCGGATCGAGCCGGATCGGCAGCGCATAGACCTGGAAGGGCGGCCCGCCGACATGGGCGACGAAGCTGGTGAAGCCGGCGACGATGCCCCAGAAGGCGGCGGCGATGCGGTTGGGCGCCGCCGCATGGTCGGAACCGTGGCGGAACTGGAGATAGAGCCAGCGCAGCACGAAGATCAGCGCGACAGCGCCGACGATCAGCCGCACCATCTCTTCGGTTACGAGCGCTGCCGTCAGCCAGCCGAGCCCAATGCCGATCACCGCGCCCGGCATCATGTCGACCAGCATCTTTCTGTCATACACACCCCACCACGTCCACACCGAAACGATGTCCATCAGGCACAGGATCGGCAGCAGGATAGCCGCCGCCTGCACCGGCGGCATGGCCAGCGCCATCAAAGGCACGCCAACGAAGCCTACAGCGCCGCCGAAGCCGCCTTTCGACAGCCCGACAAGTATCACCGCCGGAATGGCGGCGGCATAAAACCACGGATCGGCGAGCAGACCTGACATGAGCTGGAAATGGCTGGAGGGAAGACGGTTGCCCTGCAATAGCCCAGAAACCCTTGCGCCGCGACCGGGAAAATGCCGGCCGTGTCGATCAACTGTGCGTAAAGCGACGGTTCCGGATTTGCGGCAAGATCGCCGCCGATGCATAAGGGCGCCGTCCCCGCTGCATCAGGTTTTTGATCCCAGGTTTTGGCCCAGGTTTTTGACCCCAGGTTTTTGACAATGAGCGAACCCCACATCCGCCGCGCCGAAGCAGCCGACCTGCCTGCCATCGTAGCCATGCTCGCCGACGATCCGCTCGGCAGCAGCCGGGAGGACGCCACCGAGCCACTCGCCAAGGCCTATCGCGACGCCTTTGCCGCCATCGACGCCGACCCCAGGCAGTTTCTTGCCGTGATGACGGAAGGGGGCCGCGTCATCGGCACGTTGCAGATCAGCTATCTTGCCGGGCTGTCGCTTCAGGGCGCCTTGCGCGGCCAGATCGAGGCTGTGCGCGTCGTCGCGGACCGCCGCGGCGAACGGCTGGGACAGCGCCTCCTGGAATGGGCGGTCGAACAGTGCCGTGAACGCGGCTGCAAGATTGTCCAGCTGACCACCAACAAGAGCCGCCAGGACGCGCATCGCTTCTATGACCGGCTCGGCTTCAAGGCCAGCCACATCGGCTACAAGCTGGAGCTTAATTCAGTGGCGGCGGACGGCGCCGGATCGGCTGCGCCTTGATGATGGCGGTGCTGGTCTCCGCCTTGTCGGCGATGCGGTCGAGAAGCTTGTCGAGCTCGCCGATGGAGCGCACGTAGAGCCGGGCCACGAAACAGTCGTCGCCGGTGACCTTGTCGCATTCGCCGAATTCCGGGATCTCCTCGATCAGCTTCTGGACGATATGCAGCTTGCCCGGCAGTGGCCGCACCCGCACGATCGCCTGCAGCGGAAACCCCAGCGCCTCCGGGTCGATCTCGATGGTGAAGGCGCGGATGACGCCGCGTTCCTCGAGCCGCCGCAGCCGTTCCGAGACGCTCGGCGACGACAGCCCGACCTGCTGCGCCAGATCCTTCAACGAAGTCCGCGAATCCAGGATCAGGATGTCGAGAAGCTTTCTGTCCAACTCGTCCAGCATTATCATCTCCTCGCAAAAGGGCTGCGCGCACCTTATTAAATAAGGTCCTGCCCCCCTATCACCTTTCATAGGGTATATAAACGCTCAAGACGGCATGAGATTATGGCCTCAACAGATAGAGGTATTGTCATGGACAACACGGTACGCGGCACGATCGAGATGACGGCGGCGATGACGATCGTCGGCACGATCGGCTGGTTTGTCGTCATGTCGGGCCAGCCCGTCATGGACGTGGTGTTCTGGCGCTGCGCCTTCGGCGCGGTGGCGCTGCTGATCACCTGCGCGGCACTCGGGCTGCTGCGCGGCAGGCTGACGCTGCGCATTGTTGCCATCGCCGCTCTTGGCGGCGCGGCCATTGTCATCAACTGGCTGTTGCTGTTCAGCGCCTTCTCCCGCGCCTCGATCTCGATTGCCACGGCGGTCTACAACACGCAGCCCTTCATGCTGGTCGGCTTCGGTGCGCTGTTCTTCGGCGAGCGGCTGACCCTGGCCAAGCTGACCTGGCTCGGCATCGCCTTCGCCGGCATGCTGCTGATCGTGCAGACAGGGCCCGATGCGGGTGTCGGTTCCGGCATAACCGGCACAGATTATGTCATCGGCATCGTCATGGCGCTCGGAGCGGCCTTCTTCTGGGCTGTCGCGGCAATCGTCGCCAAGAAGCTCAAGGGCACCCCGCCGCATCTGATCGCGCTGATCCAGGTCTGCGTCGGCGTCGTCATGCTGGCGCCCTTCGCCAACCTCTCGCATTTGCCCGCCGATGCCTGGAGCTGGGCCATGCTGGCCACGCTTGGCGTCGTTCACACCGGCCTGGTGTACATATTGATGTACGCCGCCATCCAGAAACTGCCGACGCATTTGCAGGGGTCGCTGTCCTTCATCTATCCTGTCGTTGCGATCCTGGTCGATGTGATGGCCTTCGGCCACCGGCTGCATCCGGCCCAGCTCGTTGGCGCAGCCGCCATCCTGATCGCCGCCGCCGGCATGAATCTCGGCTGGACTTTGTGGAGGGCCAAATCGCCGGCCGAAAGCCCGCAAGCCGTCAAATGAGCCGCAGAGCGTCTGCTCGCCGGCGATCGTAAACCAAAGCCAGCGCATCGTTCCCCGCCCGCCTGTTCAAGGCGGGCGCTTTGTTCTATGCCGCAATGCAACCATCTTCGCCCGGCATAGGCGAAACCCGGGATCGAAAGCCAATGAACGACGCAACACCCCCCAACCGCTGCCGCATCGTGCTGATCGCGCCCAAGGACGCTCCGGCGCAGCGCATTGCGGCTGCCTTCGACGGCGGTGATATCGCTTCGCTGATCCTGCCTGAGAACGGCATGGACGAGGCTGCCTTCCAGGCTTTTGCAGAACAGATCGTACCGGCCGCGCAAGCGGCCGGCATCGCCGTCATCATCGCCGGCGATACCCGCATTGCCGGCCGTGTCCAGGCCGACGGCATTCATGTCGAGGTTTCCAAGGACGCGCTCGCTGAGACCATCGAACACTTCCAGGGCAAGATGATGGTCGGCGCCGGTGGCGCCAAGACGCGCGACGACGCGCTGGAACTCGGCGAAACCAGGCCCGACTACATCTTCTTCGGCCGCTTCGGCTACGACAACAAGCCGGAACCGCATCCGCGCAACCTGTCGCTCGGGCAATGGTGGGCGGACGTGATTGAGATCCCTTGCGTCGTCATGGCCGGTTCCGCCATCGCTTCGGTAGAAGCGGTGGCCGCCACTGGCGCCGAGTTCGTGGCCGTCTCAAGCGCTGTCTTCGCCGAAGGCGCCGATCCGAAGGCGGCGATTGCTGCCGCCAATGCGCTGCTCGACCAAACCGCGCCGCGCTTCGAGGGCTGACGTGCGCCGACCTGGACTTCCTCTCGCGGTTCTCGTTGCGGCCTTGATGAGCGGGGCAGCGATCGCGGCGGAAACCGTTCCGCTGCCGCAGCCGAGGCCCGACACCACCGCGCCCGCCCTCAGCGTGCCGGATGCGGGCGCCCCCGATGCGGGTGCCCCAAAAGCCGGTGCCCCGAAAGCCGGTGCCACGGATTCCGGCGTCCATATCGACAAGCCGATCGACACCCCGCTGCCGCAGCCGGCGACAACCGCGCCGCTGCCGTCGGCCGACGCGATCAACCCCGAACGTTTCGGCGCCAAGCCGGCGGACCCCGCCTATGGCGCTTTCCAGCGCGGCCTTTACAAGACGGCCTACAATCTGGCGTTGGTGCGAGCTCAGAATGGCGACCCGGCGGCGCAAACGCTGGTGGCCGAGATCCTGTCGCGCGGGTTGGGCGTGCCGCTCAACCCAGCGGAAGCCGCCAAATGGTATGCGCAGGCCGCCGAGCAGGGGATTCCTGAATCGCAGTTCCAGTATGCGCTGATGCTGCTCGACGGCCGCTACGTCAAGAAGGACGAGAAGGGAGCTTATGCGCTGATGCAGGCCGCCGCCGAGGCCGGCAACCGGCTGGCGCAGTTCAACTTCGCGCAATTGCTCGTGCAGCAGGATCCGGGCGATGCCGGCATCGCCAGGGCTGTGCCTTATTATGAGCGTGCCGCGGCGACAGGGCTTGCCGACGCCCAGTATGCGATGGCGCAGGTCTATGCCAATGGCGTCGGCGGCAAGACGCGAGACGATGCAAGGGCGCGCAGCTTGCTGGCACAGGCTGCCAGGCAGAACTACGACACCGCGCAGATCGATCTTGCCGCCTGGATGATCGAGGGCCGGGGCGGTGTTCGCGACCTGAAATCCGGCTTCAACTGGATGAAGCAGGCAGCTGAAGGCGGCAATGTCGCTGCCCAGAACCGGTTGGCAAAGCTCTATATGGGCGGCATCGGAACCGACCCCGACCTGATCCTGGCCGGGGCCTGGTATGTGGTCGCCCGCCGCGCCGGCCTTATCGATCCGGAGATGGACGATTTCCTGCAAGGGCTGACCGACGATCAGACAAAGCAAGCCTTGCAGAAGGCCAACCGCCTGCCCTGACACGCAACGTCACTGTGTATGATCCAGCACGACCTTGCCGAAGGGAGAGCCGTGTTCGAGATGGCGAAAGGCCTGCGCTGCCTCTGCCCATGGGAAGACCCGGTCGATCACCGGCCGCAGCCGATTGACGGCGAGCGCCCGGTTCATCGCTTCGAAGGACTCGCGCGAGCCGACCGGTATGCCGTGTGCTTTCACCTGGCGTCGGAAGATGTCGAGCGGATTGATCACCCCTTCGCTGCCGCCGAGATAACCGATGACGTTGATCTGGGCGCCGCGCGCCGACGCCTTGAGCGACTGCGCGAAGCTTTGGGGACCACCGACTTCGATGATGTGATCGGCGCCCCGGCCATCGGCCAGCGCCAGCACGGCCGACGACCAGTCCGGATTGTCGCGGTAGTTGATGCCGTGATGCGCGCCGAGCTCTTTGGCCCGGACAAGTTTCTCATCACTACTCGACGTAACGACGACCCGCGCGCCGGCCGCCTTCGCGAACTGCATGGCAAACAGCGATACGCCGCCCGTGCCGAGGCTGAGCACGGTTTCGCCTGGCTTGAGCTTGCCCTCGGTGAACAACGCATGCCAGGCAGTGACGGCGGCGCAAGGCAATGTCGCCGCCTCTACGTCGCTGAGATGCGCCGGCGCGATGACAGCCGCCTGTTCGTCCAGCCGGGCGAATTCGCTCAGCAAACCGTCGATCGGGCCGCCGCGCTGGTAGGAAGGTTCGGCCATGGCGAAGCTGCCGCCGACCCATCGCTGCCAGAACGTGCCGCAGACCCGGTCGCCGACCTTGAAGCGGCTGACCTCGGAGCCAAGCGCCACGACCTCGCCGACGCCGTCGGAAAGCGGCACCAGCGGCAAGGGGAATGTCGTGTGATAGCTGCCGCGCGCGATCTCGACATCGCGGTAGTTGAGCGCCGTCGCCTTGACGCGGACGATCATCTCCTGACGGCCGGGCTCCGGCGTTGGTCGTTCGACCATCTTGAGATTGTCGATGCCGCCCGGCTTCTGCAGTTCGATTGCCTTCATTGTCATTGTCCTTCCGTTTGAAAGGAAAATCGCTTGCCAGGCGGTGGATTTCAAATTCATAATGTTCAGAATGATTATGCTTGCAAAACATCGTTCTGGCTATGCTTGAGGAATTACGCACGCTCGCCCTGTTTGCCGAGGAGGGCTCGATCCAGAAGGTCGCCCGGCGCCTGCCGCTGACGCAGCCGGCTGTGACCCGGCAAATCCAGCGGCTGGAGGACATGCTTGGCACGACGCTGCTCGACCGCCGGCAAAAGCCGCCGCGACTGACGCCGACGGGGCTGGAAGTGCTGGCGCGCGGCCGCGATATCATCGCTTCCGTAGAAGCGCTGAAATCCTTCGCCGGAAAGACCGAGCCGGAAGGACTGTTCCGCCTGGGTCTCGCCCATGGCCTCTCGGACCGCGACATAGCGGGGGCCATCGCCAACGCCGCGGCAGCGTTCCCGAAAGTGTCGCTACGGCTCAAGACCGGCTGGAGCGCCGAACTGATCGATCAATTCGAACGCGGCGAGCTCGATGTGACGATTGTTCTGCGATCGTCGGACAAGCCAGGTCCGGAAGCGCTTGGCACTGAACGTCTTGGCGTCATAGCTGCGTCCACCGTCGCCGATCCGGAAGACGGTGGCCGGACACCCATGCCGTGGGTGCTTAGTCCGGCACCTTGCGACGCGCGCCAGAAGCTCACGTCCGTTCTGGTCGGCGGAAGGCGTCATTTCGAGATCGCGGCGGAGATACAGGATCCGGCCTTGCAGATGGAATGGGTCCGTCGGGGGCACGGCCTTGGGCTAATGCCGTTGCGTCTTGCAAGGCGCCGACTTCCCGACGGCCTCATGCTCGTCAACACGGAAGATGTCGACCTTTCCTTACAGGTCGCCGCACTTCGCTCGCCTCATCTCAACCGGCTGACTGAGGCTGCGGATGCCATCGTCGAGGCCGTCGGCAAAGTCATTGCAGCCCAAGTTTGAGGCTACCAGCCGCTGTCGGGCGATCTGGCATCCCTTGCCTCTCCTGCTGATTTGTGGTCTTGGGGGCCCGAAATCGCTTGTCCAGCGACCATCCCATACCAACGGCCAAGCCGTTGGTAGCATCCCGGATCAATCTCATCATGGCCAAGATCAATGGCAACGAAATCCGTCCCGGCTATGTCATCGAACACGATGGCGGCCTCTGGGTGGCGGTCAGGACCAACACCGTCAAGCCCGGCAAAGGCGGCGCCTACAACCAGGTCGAACTGAAGAACCTGATCAACGGCACCAAGCTCAACGAGCGCTTCCGCTCGGCGGAGACCGTCGAGCAGATCCGGCTCGATCTGAAGGATTTTTCCTTCCTCTACGCCCAGGACGAGGCGCTGGTGTTCATGGACACGCAGAGCTACGAGCAACTCGAGCTGGCGAAGGATTTCGTCGGCGACCGCGCCGCCTTCCTGCAGGACGGCATGATGGTGACGGTCCAGCTCTATGAGGACAGGCCGATCGGCATTTCGCTGCCCGACCAGGTGACGCTGACCATCACCGAGGCCGACCCGGTGGTGAAGGGCCAGACGGCCGCGTCCTCGTACAAGCCGGCGGTGCTGGAAAACGGCATCCGCGTGCTGGTGCCGCCATTCATCGGCGCCGGCGAACGCATCGTCGTCGACACCAACGAACTCACCTACATGCGCCGCGCAGACTGACGCGTAGGCAGGAACAGATACGATGGCACGCTCCGCACTTCTCAATGTCATGGTCCAGGCCGCCATGAAGGCCGGCCGCTCGCTGTCGCGCGACTTCGGCGAGGTGCAGAACCTGCAGGTGTCGATGAAGGGACCGGGCGACTATGTCAGCCAAGCCGACCGCAAGGCCGAGGATATTCTGTTTGCCGAACTGTCGAAGGCACGGCCGGGCTATGCCTTCCTGATGGAAGAGCGCGGCATGATCGCAGGGGACGACGACCAGCACCGTTGGATCGTCGACCCGCTCGACGGCACCACCAATTTCCTGCACGGCATTCCGATCTTTTCCATCTCGATCGCGCTGGAGCGACAGGGCCAGTTGGTCGCCGCTGTCATCTACAATCCGGCAATGGATGAGCTCTACACCGCCGAGCGCGGCGGCGGCGCCTTCATGAACGATCGCCGGCTGCGCGTTGCCGGCCGCAGCAAGCTCACCGACTGCGTCATCGGCTGCGGCGTGCCGCATCTCGGCCGCGGCCAGCACGGCAATTTCCTCGTCGAGTTGCGCAATGTGATGGCCGAGGTCTCGGGCGTGCGCCGCCTGGGTTCCGCCGCGCTCGATCTCGCTTATGTCGCCGCCGGCCGCATGGACGGCTTTTGGGAAACCGGCCTTTCGGCCTGGGACATTGCCGCCGGCCTGCTGCTGATCCGCGAGGCCGGTGGCTTCGTCTCCGACATGGATGGAGGCCAGGATATGCTCGAGGCGGGTTCGCTCGTCGCCGGCAACGAGGTCATCCAGCGCGCGCTGCTCAAGGCGGTGAAGAAGCCGCTTTCGGCGCGCTGATCACTTGGCATGCCGGCGCGGCGTGCTGAAGCGCCGCAGTCGCAAAACCGCAATCAAAGCTTGAAATACTGCCCGGCGGCCGCCCAGATAAGGGTGACGCAGGATTTTTTATGACGAGCATACCTTCACTATCCTCGCGAGAAGCGCAGCCAGACCAGCCAGTTGAAATCCCTTATGTCGGGCGTTGGCACTACTCGCGTGCGGAGATGATCGCCGATGGCATCGTCCATGCGGTCGGCATCGTGCTGGCGATAGCAGCCGGCTCGGCCTTGCTGGCACTGGCCGCCTTCCATGCCGGTCCCGGCGAATACATCGCCGCCGCCTTCTTTGTGGTGTCGCTGCTGACTGTGCTGTCGATTTCGCTGACCTACAATCTGTGGCCGGTGACGTCGCCGGCGAAGTGGATCTTGCGGCGCTTCGATCATGCGGCGATCTACCTCCTGATCGCCGCGACCTACACGCCCTTTCTGGCCCAGCTCGACGGCTCGCCGCTGGCGCTGCCGATGATTGTGCTTGTCTGGACCGCTGCTTTGACCGGCATTGCCATGAAAGTGTTCCTGCCCGGCCGCTTCGATCGTCTGGCCATTGTCTTCTATCTCGCCATCGGCTGGAGCGGCGTCGTCCTGGTCAAGCCGCTGGTGGCGACGTTGCCGACGACTTCGATCGCGCTGATTGTCGCCGGCGGCATCGTGTACTCCTGCGGCGTCATCTTCTTCGCCTGGAAACGCCTGCGCTTCCACAATGCCCTCTGGCACGGCTTTGTCGTCACCGGCGCCGGGCTGCATCTTGCCGCCATGGTCGACTGCCTGGTCGTCAACCGCCTCTGAACGGCGTGGTGCGGCCCGACAGTCGGGCAATATTGCCAAGCGCCATTCAATTTGGTCACAATTCCGTTTAGAGTCGCGAATTACGTGATCGGCGGCACTGGAGCGGTTCCAGGGAAGTATGAGCGGCTTCCCGTTCGGAATTGCGTCAAGGCAAATAGAGCATCGGAAACGGGGCACGGATGGCTTTTCTCAGATCCTTCGGCGTGGGCAGGCGTTCTGATGTCCTGATGTACGATCCGCACAAACTGTCGAGCCCGCAGGTCTTCCTCCTGACCATGGTCATCTTCCTGGTCATCGTCGCCTTCATCGCCGCCATCCTCACCCGCCAGATCTCGACCGCTTTCGGGAGCAATCCCGGCCTCAACGGCCTGATCGTCGGCGTCCTTGTGGTCGGCATCCTGCTTGCCTTCGCCCAGGTCGGACGACTGTTTCGCGAAGTGCGCTGGGTCAATTCCTTCCGCGCCGGTTCCGAAACCACCGAGCCGGTGCTGCTGGCGCCGATGAAGGCGATGATCGGCCGCTCCTCGACGGTCGCCTTCTCGACGTCTTCGATGCGCACCATGCTGGATTCGATCGCCACCCGCCTCGACGAAAGCCGCGACACCTCGCGCTATCTCGTCGGGTTGCTGGTGTTCCTCGGTCTGCTCGGCACCTTCTGGGGCTTGCTCAACACCATCGGCTCGATCCGCGAAACCATCGAATCGCTCGATCCCGGCACCGGCGACGCCGCCGCCGTGCTCGATTCGCTGAAGCAGGGGCTGTCGGCGCCGCTGGCCGGCATGGGTACGGCCTTTTCGTCCTCGCTGTTCGGCCTTTCCGGGTCGCTGGTGCTAGGCTTCCTCGACCTGCAGGCCGGCCGCGCCCAGACCCGCTTCTATACCGAGCTTGAAAACTGGCTGTCCTCGGTCACCGATCTCTCCTCCGACATCGCCGTCGCCGACCCGGCCAAGACTGAATCCTCCGACGAGATTCGGGTCCTGTCGGAACGGCTGCGCAGCATGCAGGAAAGCGGCGGCGGCTCCAATCCGCGCGTCGCCACCGCCATGGCCAATCTCGCCGACGGCATTTCCGGCCTGGTCAAGAACATGCGCTCCGAGCAGCAGATCATGCGCGACTGGGTCGAGGCCCAGTCGGACGAGCAGAAGGCGATGCGCAACACGCTGGAAAAGATCGCCGACGCGCTGAAGAAACCCGGGGTCCACTAGCATGGCTCTCGCCAGGGGCCGGCGCACCGATCGCCGGATCGACTATTGGCCGGGTTTCGTCGACGCGCTGTCGACGCTGCTGCTGGCCATCATGTTCCTGCTCACCGTTTTCGTGCTGGCGCAGTTCCTGCTCGGACGCGAACTCTCCGGCAAGGATACGGCGCTCACGCGCCTCAACTCGCAGATCAACGAACTGACGCAGCTGCTGGCGCTGGAGCGCTCGAGCGCGCAGGACAAGGACGATTCGCTGGCCAATCTGCAGGCGTCGCTGTCGGCGGCGGAAGCTGAGAAAAGCCGGCTCGAGCAGTTGCTGGCGCAAGGCGCCGGCGCCGGCGACGCCGCCAACCAGCGCGCCGCGGAGCTCGGCGGCGAACTCGACAGCCAGCGCCAGATCAGCCAGCAGGCGCTGAGCCAGGTCGAGATCCTGAACCAGCAGATCGCAGCACTGCGCAAGCAGATCGGCGCGCTCGAGGACGCCCTCAATGTGTCCGAAACGCGCGACCGCGATTCCAACACCAAGATCGCCGATCTCGGCCGTCGGCTCAACGTCGCGCTGGCGCAGCGCGTGCAGGAGCTGAACCGCTATCGCTCCGACTTCTTCGGCCGCCTGCGCGAAATCCTCGCCGACCGCGAGAACATCCGCATCGTCGGCGACCGCTTCGTCTTCCAGTCGGAAGTTCTGTTCCCGACCGGGTCGGAAGTGATCAACGATGCCGGCAAGGTCGAGATGAAGAAGCTCGCCGATGCCATCATCGAGTTGCAAAAGGAAATCCCGCCCGAGATCAACTGGGTGCTGCGCGTCGACGGCCACACCGACAACAAGCCGCTGTCCGGCGCCGGCCGCTATCGCGACAATTGGGAATTGTCGACGGCGCGTTCGACCTCGGTGGTCAAGTTCCTGATCGAGAACGGCGTGCCCGCCAACCGGCTGGTTGCGGCCGGCTTCGGCGAATTCCAGCCGCTCGACCCCGCCGACACCGAAGACGCCCGCAACAAGAACCGACGCATTGAACTGAAGCTCACCGAACGGTGATTTTCAGTCACGCGAAATTGTTTGCCGGCTCAACTCTAGGGCGCAACGCCAAGTCGGCAAGGCCTGAAAACATTATCTTTCTTTAATTACACTTCGCGTTTCCGGGCTCCTACTTTGACGCGCAGGGCCGAGAACCGCCGGCGATGCCTCCCATCGCGACGCGACGGAACCGGACGGCCCGCTTCCGGAAGGCGGAGCGAAAGCGCTTGCCCCTTCCATAGCAGGAGGAGACGCACATCATGCGCTCTTTGAAGACTCTCAGGACCGCAACCCTCACGACACTTCTGATCACTGTTCCACTCGCCGGCGCCTATGCCGCCGGACATCACAAGGGCGCCCTCGACGCCAGCGACCCGACCGACATGACCGGTCCGCGCGTGACCGGCCTGATCGAGCAGGTGCGGGGCGTCGAACAGGGCATCACGGATGCGCGCGAGACGAAGGGCATCTCGACCTCGGAAGCGCAGTGGCTGCATCTGCGTGCTGCGCATATCGGCCAGGCCGCCGAACGGGTCGCCGCTTCTGACCATGGCCGGATCCCGGCCGCGCAATATCACGATCTGCTGCGCCGCCTCGACAATGTCGATCAGAGGCTGATGTCCGACACCGGCAGCGGCTTCATGATCGGCGATGGCTCCGACGGCGGGAATTATCCGAACGGCTGAGATCCGCTCTGATATCTCCAGGAATGAGGAAGGGACTGTCTGACGCCCCCGGATCTGGCTCCGAGGGCGTCTTTTTTGTCACCAGCCCAGCCACAGCGCAGCGAGGGCCAGCACCGCCGGCACGGTCTGAATATAGAGGATCTTCCGGCTGGCAGTCGCCGCGCCATAGAGGCCGGCGATGGCGATGCAAAGCAGGAAGAACACCTTGATCTGGAATCCCGCCGCGCCGAGATAGAGGCCCCAGATCAGCCCGGCGGCAAGGAAGCCGTTGTAGAGCCCCTGATTGGCGGCGAGCACCTTCGATGCGCTGGCGAAGTCCGGCTTGAGGTTGAACGCCCTGTGCCCGCGCGGTGTGTCCCACGCCACCATCTCCAGATAGACGATAAAGAGGTGGATCAGGGCCACCAGCCCGACCAGGATATTGCCGATCATCTTAGTCTCCCCTCCATGGCGGTGTTCCACCGTCAGCCAGCATTCCACGCACCAGCTCACCGGCGCAAGCTGCATAGCCACCTTTGAGGGTTGCCAATCCTGGCGCGTTGGTATCTTTTCCCGCGGTCCAAAACGCGGAACCTGTCATGTCTTTTCAGAAGCTCGATGATCTCGGCCACAAGCTCGAAGCGCTGGAACATGCGCTCGCTATCCTCGGCGCCGACGAGGCGACCCACATGGCCGTCGGCGGCGGCGAGAAGCGCGCCGAAGCCATGTCGTCCCTGGCCGGGATGCTGCATGTCAGGGCAACGGCGCCGGAGATCGCCGACTGGCTCGCCGCCGCCGAACAGGAGGCGCTGAACGAGGAGCAGCAGGCGGCGGTCCGCGAACTGCGTCGCCAATACACCAACCTGACCTGCCTGCCGGTCGAATTCGTCGAGCGCCAGACGGTGGCGCGTATGCGCTCCGAGCAGCTCTGGCGCGACCTGCGCGCCAAGAATGACTGGGCCGGATTCCTGCCGGCGCTCGAAGGTGTCATCGCGCTGGTGCGCGAGGAAGCCGCCCTGCGCGCCGACGCGCTCGGCCTCGATCCCTACGACGCACTGATGGAGCAATACGATCCTGGCAACCGCGCCGCCGACATCACGCCGGTCTTCACCGAGCTGAAGACATTCCTGAAGGGCTTCGTGCCGGAAGCGCTGGCCGTACAGGAAGCGCGACTGGCCAAGCGCCCGCTGAAGCCACTCTCCGGCAGCTATGCGATCGACAAACAGCGCGAGCTTGGTCTCGCCATGATGGCTTCGGTCGGCTTCGACCTCACCCATGGTTCTCTGTCGGTATCGCACCATCCCTTCTGCGGCGGGGTGCCGAGCGACGTTCGCATCACCACCCGCTACAAAACGTCCGATTTCCTGTCGGCTTTGATGGGCGTGCTGCACGAGACCGGCCATGCGCTCTACGAGCAGAACCTGCCGAAGGCCTGGGCGCACTGGCCGCTCGGCAAGGCGCGCGGCATGGCGGTGCATGAAAGCCAGAGTCTGTTCGTCGAGAAACAGGTCGGCCGCAACCCCGAATTCTGGCGCTGGGCGCTGCCCGTGGTCGAAAAGCATCTCGGCGAAGCCTGGTCGCTCGACGACATCCTGCCGCATGTGCACCGGGTCGAGCGCGGCCTGATCCGCGTCGACGCCGACGAGGTCACCTACCCGCTGCATGTCATCCTGCGCTACGAGTTGGAGCAGGAGCTGGTCTCGGGGCGGCTGCAGGCGGCCGACCTGCCCGAAGCCTGGGACGCCAAGATGCGGGAGTATCTTGGCCTTTCGACCATCGACAACCCAGCCGACGGACCGATGCAGGACGTGCATTGGCCAGGCGCCGCCTTCGGCTATTTCCCGTCCTATACGCTGGGCGCTATGATGGCGGCGCAGCAATGGGCTGCGCTGACGCGCGACCATCCTTCAGCCGACAGCGACCTCGCCAAGGGCAATTTCGCCGCCATCAATGACTGGCGCCGCGACAATATCTGGTCGCAGGGATCGCGCTGGTCGACGCCCGAACTGCTTGAGCGCGCCACCGGCGAGAAACTGAATGCCGCGCATTTCACCGAGCATCTCCGCAAGCGGTATGGTCCCGCCTGATTGCGGGTTGCTACTCCGCGGCACCCCTGAAGGCGCTTGCTCCGGTTTCGAACTGCAGCTTGGCCAGCCTTGCATAGATGCCGCCCTTGGCGACCAGGCTCTGGTGCGTGCCTTCCTCGACGATGCGGCCGCCATCCATGACCAGGATGCGGTCGGCCTTCAGCACGGTCGCCAGCCGGTGGGCGATGACGATGGTGGTGCGGCCCTGCATCAGCCGTTCCAGCGCCGTCTGCACCAGCGTTTCGCTTTCGGCGTCGAGCGCCGACGTGGCTTCGTCGAGCAGCAGGATCGGCGCGTCGCGCAGGATGGCGCGGGCGATCGCCACGCGCTGACGTTGGCCGCCGGACAAGGTGACGCCGCGCTCGCCGACCTGGCTATCGTAGCCCTTGTCGAGCCGCAGGATGAATTCGTCGGCCAGCGCATCCCTGGCGGCGGCCTCGATCTCGGCATTCGTCGCGCCCGGCCGGCCAAAGCCGATATTGTCGCGCGCGCTTGCCGCAAAGATGGTGACATCCTGCGGCACGATGGCAATGCGCTCCCGCACTTCAGCCGGATCGGCTTCGCGCACGTCGACGCCGTCAATGGCGATGCGGCCGGTTTCGGGATCGTAGAAGCGCTGGATCAGCGAAAAGACGGTGCTCTTTCCGGCGCCCGACGGGCCGACGATCGCCACCGTCTCGCCGGGCTTGACCTGAAAACTCAAGCCGTGGACGGCGGCACGGTCCGGCCTTGCCGGGTAGGAGAAGGAGACGTCGTCGAAACTGATCGCGCCTGTCGCCTTGGCCGGCAGCGGCAGCGGATTGGCCGGCGGTTGAATCGCCGGCGTCTCGTCGAGTATCTCGGTCAGCCTTTCGGCCGCACCCGCCGCCTGGGCAAGCTCGCCCCAGACTTCCGACAGTGCGCCCAGCGCGCCTGCGGCAAACACGGAGTAAAGCAGGAACTGGCCGAGCGTGCCGGGCGACATCGTGCCGGCAAGCACGTCACGCGAGCCGAACCACAACACCGCCACGACCGAGGAAAAGATCATGAAGATGGCAAAGAAGGTGAGCAGCGAGCGGGAGAAGATCGACGAGCGCGCCGCCTGGAAGGCGGCTTCCACCGCGGCCGAGAACCGCCCGGTGACCAGCGTCTCGTTGGTGAACGCCTGCAGCGTGCGCACCGCGCCGATCTGCTCGCTGGCATAGGCGGTCGCTTGCGCCAGCGTATCCTGCGCCTGCCGTGACCGGCGCCTCACCGAACGGCCGAACGCGACCAGCGGCAGCACGATGAGCGGAATGGCCGCGATCACCAGGCCCGACAGTTTCGGGCTGGTGACGACCATCATCGCCACCGCGCCAAGGCCGAGGATGACGTTGCGCAACGCCACGGAGGCGGTGGCGCCGACGGCGGATTTCACCTGCGTGGTGTCGGCGGCAAGCCGCGAGACGATCTCGCCCGACTGGGCGGTGTCGAAGAAGGACGGCGAAAGCGTCGTGACATGCGAAAACACGTCGCTGCGGATGTCGGCAACGACCCGCTCGCCGAGCGTGATGACGAAGTAGTAGCGTCCGGCCGATGCCGCCGCCAGAATGGCTGCCATCGCCACCAAAGCGGCGAAATATTCGGCGATGAAGACGGTGCCGGAAGCGCTGAAACCGTGGTCGATCATGCGCCGCACGGCCAGCGGCAGCGCCAGCGTCGTCGCTGCGGCGATGGCGAGCGAAATGAGGGCGCCTATGACCAGTTTGCGGTAGCGGAATATGTAGGGATATAGGCGCCTGAGCGGCCCGAGCGAGCGCCTGCGCCCGTCTTGCTCGCCGCTGATGTCCGCCATGACCGTTTCCTCTGGCCGCTCCAGGTGGGCGCGTTCAATACGCGCCTGCCGTGGCCTTGTGATTCAATTCCGGCTGATGTATAGGCTCGCCGACCGTTTTAGAAGCCGTGGCTTTTCAATAGCTGCGGCTTCGAGTTTTAAAAAGGGGCGCATCGACGCAGGCCGCGGGCCCGTCTGTAGCGCCGCAAGCCAGGAAGCACGACAATGAAGGCCGATATCCATCCCGACTACCACACCATCAAGGTCGTCATGACCGATGGCACCGAATACTCGACCCGTTCGACCTGGGGCAAGGAAGGCGATACGATGAACCTCGATATCGACCCGACCACGCACCCGGCCTGGACCGGCGGCCAGCAGACCCTGCTCGACCGCGGCGGTCGCCTGTCGAAGTTCAAGAAGCGCTTCGAAGGGTTCGGCCTTTAAGCCTATCGGCTTTCGCAGATCAGGAACCCGCCCTTGTGGCGGGTTTTTTGTTCAGCGGATCGTGGCGCGGACGAAATCGCCTTTGATGCCGATCGAGGGTTTGGCACCGGCAGTGTTGGCAAGCGAACTGTCGACGAAGGACGCCGACGCGGTCACCGAGCAAGCTACGCCACGGGCGACGAGCGAGGATTCCGCGGTCGCGGCGGCGGTCGACGCGCTGATGCGGTCAAAAGAACTCTACAGGGACGTTGACCTCGGCCGTATCGCCAGGCGCCTCGGCCTGCCGGCGCGGCAAGTGTCGTCGACGGTCAACCGCATCCACGGATCGAGCGTGTCGCAATATGTCAACGACCAGCGCATCGGCGAAGCCTGCCGCCTGCTGGCGGCCAGCGACGAACCCATCACCCGCATCATGTTCGACGCCGGGTTTCTCAGCAAATCGAACGTCAACCGCGAGTTCCTGCGCGTGACAGGCTTGAGCCCGAAGGCTTGGCGGCTGGAGCATCGGGCCGTCGAAGCGAAATCTCGCGGCCATGCCGTTGCCAGGCGAGACAAAATGAAGGCGGGCGACACCGGTCAGGCGCCGACTAATTCCCGCAGCGCCATGCGCTTGTAGGCGGCGACCAGCCTGTCGCCCTCCTGCCGGTCGACCGAGATCGCCAGCCGCACGGCAGCCTCGCCCATCTGCCAGACAAGGAAGGCCGTCGTCTCCAGCGCCACCGGATCGGCACCGGGATGCAGCCGCTTCAGCACCGTGGTCAGGAATTCGGCATTCGCCCGGCTGTCGGCAAGTTCGAGCTGGCGCAGCGCCTTGTCAGCCTGGGTGCCCGACCAGATGTCGCGCATCACCGGCTCGGCCAGGAACAGCTGGTAGTAGATATCGACCAGCTCCGAAAACGCCTGCCGCAGGCCCTCGGCGTCGACGACATCCTTGAGCGCCGAGGAGATGCAGGCCTGGCTTTCGGCGGTGTAGCGCTCGGCCAGCGCCCAGACGATCGCCCGCTTGTCGGGAAAGAACTGGTAGAGCGAGCCGATCGACACCGCGGCCCGTTCCGCCACCTCGCCCATGCGCATGGCGTCGCTGCCTTGCTCGGCAATCAGCGCCGAGGCTGCGGCCAGCATGCGCTCGACCCGCTCGCGGCTGCGCTGCTGGGTGGGCGCCCGTCGCGGCGATGCGACCTGCTCCTGGGCAGATGCGGGCGTTGCTGTGTCTTCCATGACGGCCTCCGGCCTCGACAAAATCTGCCAACAAACGGCTTGACTCCCAAAATACGAGGGTTTATCACGTTTTGCAAATGTGAGGATTATTCATGTTTGTAAACAAAGGAAACCCACAATGACCGACACCAAACCAGTCCTGATCCTCGGTGGCACTGGCAAGACCGGCCGTCGCCTCGCCGAGCGGCTGACCTCACAGGGCATTCCCGTGCGCATCGGCTCGCGTTCCGGCAGCCCCGCTTCGACTGGGAGGTTCCGGCGACCTGGGAGCCTGCCATGCAGGGCTTGGGCGCCGTGTACATCAGTTACTATCCCGACATCGCCGTGCCGGGCGCCGCCGAGACCGTCGGCGCCTTCGCCAGGCTTGCGGTGGCAAATGGCGTCACCCGCATAGTGCTGCTCTCCGGCCGCGGCGAGACCGAAGCCCAGCCGCCGAAGAGATGGTCAAAGCCTCGGGCGCTGACTGGACGATCCTGCGTTGCGCTTGGTTTTCGCAGAATTTCAGCGCGTCTTATCTCCTCATTATGGAGTTGAAGTCCGGCCAATCAATCGGCAAGCGGCTCACGGAGCTCACTGTACATGATGAGGACGACAGACATAGGGTCGGCCTGCCGGCGAGAAAGGCTGTTCGGCGGCAACTTATCAAGTTTCTCGGCGCATTACCGATCGTCCTGACGGGAAGCTGGTATGCTTTTCAGGCTTGGGGCACCGCTCCCGGTGGCGTGCAGGATTACTCCAGCCTGGAAATAGTGGTTGCATCCGCTGCCCTCGTTTTGGTGCTGATCTGGCCGGTCTGGATTGCGATATCCATAGCTCTGGGCGACGACCCGATACACGATCGATTCGCAAATACCACGGTGCGCATACAGGAGGCCCAGACATGAGTGTGCCGGAGAGGCCCCGCGTGGTCATCACCTATTGCACGCAGTGCCAGTGGCTGTTGCGGGCCGGCTGGATGGCGCAGGAACTGCTCTCCACCTTCGGCACGGATCTTGGTGAAGTGACGCTGGTGCCGGGCACAGGCGGCATCTTCACCGTTTCCTGCAACGATGTGCTGGTCTGGGACCGCAAGCGCGACGGCGGCTTTCCCGATGCCGCCAAGCTCAAGCAGCTGGTGCGCGACGTTTCGATCCGGGCCGCGATCTCGGTCATTCCGACCGCAAGGGTCACTCGCAAAAGGACCCCGCTTGAGGCGAGGTCCTTGCGTTTGCGAAGTGTCATTTTTCAGAGCAATGCGAACATGAAGCAGGCCATCGACACGATGGCGGTGATGGTGCGGACGTGGTTCCACATCACCCATTGATTCAGATGGTTCGCCCACACGGCTGCGCCATTGGCGCTGGCCGGGTCGACGGCGGCGAGCGCATCGTTGAGCGGCACATTGAAGACCATGGTCACGATCGGGTTGCCGATCAAATAGATCACGGCGCCGGCAAGCAGCCAGTATGAGCCGGACTGGCTCCACCCCATGAGAACGGCGGCGATAAGCACCAGACAGAGCAGGCCGGTGCCGAACAGCGCCGTCATGAAGGTGGGCGTGATCACCGTGATGTTGATCGAATTCATCGCTGCGATGCCTTGGGGGACCGGCAGCCGGGCAAGCGCCGCCATGATAAAGTTGGAAAAGGCGAAGAACACGCCGCCGACGACGCCCGAGCCGATTGCAGCGATGATGGTGAGGGTGGGAAAAAGCTTGATCATCTCAGTTGCTCCAGATGCCGGTTGCAGCGGTTTCATTTGCGTAGGCGGAAAAGTCTTTCGGCGCGCGGCCGAGCACACGCTGGACGCCGTCGGTCAGCGTCTCGTTGCGGCCGTCAAGCACTTCGGTGAACAGCTCGTTGAGAAGCCAGGCGATTTCGGGCGGCAGTTCGTATGGCCAGAGCGATCAGCTCGAGGAAACCCAGGTCCAATGCTGCAGGCCTGAAATTCCCTTGCGAATCCAGATCGATCGAGATGGAGGAGGTTTCTCCAGGCTTTGAGCCCGGCGCCGTACCCACGCTCCATATGGCGACCGGCAAACCGAGTACTGATGTTCTACACACCTGCCAATCATAACGGGCAAGTGTCGGGGCACCGTGAACCGTACCCTCCTGGCATAGTTTCCAGTTCAGCCAAAAGCTGCCTTTTACGCCACCGTTGGTCAGCAGAAATAGAGCCCCTACGAGCAAATAGAGGGCGATCAGGATTACAAGGTAGTCGATGAGTGCAGCGAGAAACCGTCGCCATATGCCGGGCCGGCGAGGCCAGGCCACCGCATCGGCAAAACTTGCCTCTTTATAGTCGGTCATCGGCCCCCCCCTGATAACTGACTAATCTATAGGCAGGCCGCCGTCATACAGCAATATTCGCATCCGACTGTATTGCACGGACCTACGCCGCGCTGAGCTTGGCCATGGTCTCGTCGTCAACCTCGAAATTGGCGTAGACGCTCTGCACGTCGTCATCGTCCTCGAGCGTTGCCACCAGTTTCATCAGCGATTGCGCCCGCTCTTCGTCGACCGGGACATTGTTCTGCGGCTGCCAGATCGGCTTCACCGATTCGGCCTCGCCAAGCGAGGCTTCCAGCGCCTTCGACACTTCGCCCATACTCTCGAACGCACAGTAGATGGTGTGGCCTTCTTCGTCGGACTCGACGTCATCGGCGCCGGCCTCGATCGCCGCGTCCATCACCTTGTCGGCGCTGCCGGCGGAGGCCGGATAGTAAATCTCGCCGGCGCGGTTCCACATGAACGACACCGAGCCGGTTTCACCAAGCGCACCGCCGGCTTTGGTGAAGGCGGCGCGCACATTCGAGGCCGAGCGGTTGCGGTTGTCGGTCAGCGCCTCGACGATCAGCGCGACGCCGCCCGGCCCATAGCCTTCATAGCGCACCGCTTCGTAATTCTCGGCATCGCCCATCGACGCCTTGTTGATGGCGCGCTGGATGTTGTCCTTCGGCATCGACACCGCCTTGGCGTTCTGGATGGCCAGGCGCAAACGCGGGTTCATCGATGGGTCGGGCGTCCCGCTCTTGGCGGCGACGGTGATTTCGCGCGCCAGCTTGGAAAACATTTTTGACCGCACCGCGTCCTGCCGGCCCTTGCGGTGCATGATGTTCTTGAACTGTGAATGGCCAGCCATGGCACCCCTGTCGTCTTCGGCTAGAGCATCCCGAAGCAAGGTTGTCTCACCTCGTCCTCCCGGGTACTCGAATTCAAATTTTCAGAGCCGTCCAAGGTGCAACGCGATGGATGCACGGCGTTCTCTGTCGGAATGGCCGGCTTATAGATAAATCGGCTCAATTCGTCCAGCCGCGCCGGTTCAGCCCTCCAGATCGGACTTCAGCCGGTCGATAATGCTGAGCGCATGGCCGGCATACTGGCTGATCCAGCGGTCGTGGATGTGCTTGATCGGCAGCGCGTTGAGATGGTTCCAGCGCTCGCGCCCTTCGCGCTTTGCCACCACCAGTTCGGCTTCTTCCAGCACCTTGAGATGCAGCATGACGGTGCAGCGATCGATGTCGGGAAACGCCTCGCACAACATGCCGGTCGTCTGCGGCGCATCCTTCAGCCGATCCAGCAATTCGCGACGGCGCGGATGCGCCAACGCCTTGAAAACGTGATCGTCCGCGGTTTGGCTTGACATGTTATGTTTCTATAACATACCGTCGAGCCAATCAAGGAAGGAGCTGTGGATATGTCTCTTGGATTCAGAGTTTCCGGGCGCATCGGCAAACCGGTCGCCGAAGTCTTCGACGCCGTCGTCAATCCCAAAAAGCTGAGTGGCTATTTCACCACCATCGGCGGCGCCAGCGCGCCGCTGAAGGCCGGCACCGGGGTGGTCTGGTGGGGCAAGGTGCCCGTCGAAGTCGATGAGGTGATCAAGGACAGCCATATCGTGCTGCGCTGGGATGCCACCGATGCCGAAGGCAAGCCCGCCTACAAGACACGCATCGAGATGAACTTCGAGCCGCTGGACGATGGCGGCACCCTTGTGACCATTGCTGAATCCGGCTGGCCGGAAGGCGTGGTCGGCCTGCAGAAATCCTACCTCAATTGCGAGGGCTGGTCGCAGATGCTGGCTTGCATGAAGGCCTATGTCGAATACGGCATCAACCTGCGCGACGGCTACTACCGCGGCGAGATGAGGGGCGAGCCGGCCAACGAGACAAACAGATGATCGCGCAACGGAGCCCGCAATGACCGCGAAAATGACCGGCGGCATCAACATCGCCATGAAAGTGCCCCCGCATCAATACGAGGCGACGATCGCCTTCTATCGCGACGTCGTCGGCTTGAATCCATTCACCGCCAAGGCGCCGGCCATCGGCTTCGAGCTCGGCCCCAACCGTCTGTGGATCGACGAGGCGCCGATGCTGAGCCAGGCCGAAGTCTGGCTTGAGCTTTTCACCGGCGATTCTGCAGCCATTGCGGATCATCTCGCCAAGGCCGGCGTCGTCCGTTGCGACGCGGTCGAGCCCCTGGGCGAAGGCTTTCGCGGCTTCTGGATCGCCAACCGGCCAGCATCGTTCACATGGTGCGCGAGCCCGACGCCTGGTAGCGCAAAGCCGGACAAGGAAGGAGCATTCGATGGAAGTTCACAAAACGCCGACTGCCGAAGCCGGCATACTGATCAAGCGGCCGGTCGCCGAGGTCTTCGAGGCGGTCGTCGACCCGGCCATCACCACGAAATTCTGGTTTACCCACAGTAGCGGCCGGCTGGATAGCGGCAAAGAGGTTCGCTGGGAGTGGCGCATGTACGGCGCCTCGGCGATGGTCAATGTCAGCGAGATCGTCGAGAACAAGAAGATCGTCATGCGATGGAGCGATCCGCCGACCACTGTGGTCTGGACATTCACGGAGATGCCCGGCGCCGAAACGCCTGACGGTGCGACCTTTCTTGAGGTCAGCAATTTCGGCTTCGCCGGCACCGCCGACGAGCAGGTCAAGCAGGCGGTCGGCTCGACCGACGGCTTCGCACTGGTTCTTGCCGGCGCAAAGGCATGGCTGGAACAGGGCCTGTCGCTTGGCCTGATCGGCGACCGTTATCCGAAGGGCGTGCCGGGGCGCTAGGGCCGCCCCTGCGGCGCCAGCCTCAATGCCCGCCGCCGGATTTCTTGCGCCGCCGCGCCAGCATGTTCAGGCCCTCGACCAGGGCGGAAAAACCCATGGCGGCGTAGATGTAGCCTTTCGGCACATGATAGCCCATTCCGTCGGCGATCAGCGTCATGCCGATCATCAGCAGGAAGCCCAGTGCCAGCATGACGATGCTCGGGTTCTTGGCGATGAAATTGGCCAGTGGCCCGGCCGCCAGCATCATCACGCTCACCGCCACGATGACGGCGATGTACATGATGGCGATCTCGTCGGTCATGCCGACGGCGGTGATGATCGAATCGATCGAAAAGACGAGATCGAGCAGCAGTATCTGGAAGATGGCGCCGGCAAGCGAGATCTGCAGCGTCTCGCCCATCATCGTATCCTTGTGGTCGTCGGGATCGACCGTGTGGTGGATTTCCTTGGTCGCCTTCCAGACCAGGAACAGGCCGCCGGCGATCAGGATCAGGTCGCGCCAGGAAAAGCCATGGCCGAACGCAGTGAACACCGGCGTCGTCAGCTGCACGATGATCGAAATGGTGGCGAGCAGCACCAGCCGCATGATCAGCGCCGCCGAGATGCCGAGACGACGGGCACGCGCCCGCTGCGCTTCCGGCAATTTGTTGGTCAGGATCGAGATGAAGATCAGATTGTCGATGCCGAGCACGACCTCGAGGACGATCAGCGTCAGCAACGCGACCCACGCGGTTGGATCGGAAACAAATTGAAAATGCGGCGCCAGGAATTCAACGAGCTGCATGGAGGTCGTCCCCTCTTTAACGATCTAGAGCAGTTTCGTCGCCAGTTAGGTACTTTACTCGACTATATCAATGTCATGACCAGAAGGATGGCGCGGTTTCTTCGAGCCGCGGCCCGCGACGAAAAGGCGCGATCTTCTCGGCCAAGCCCGTCCGGTCGGAAATGTCGACGCCGACGCCGCACAATGTCGCCGGTCCGGTCGCCGCCTCGAAGCGGCCCTTCGGCACTTTCGACAGGAAGCGGTTGAGCGGTTCTTCCTTGTCCATGCCGAGCGAGGAATCATAGTCGCCGCACATGCCGGCATCGGACATATAGCCCGTGCCGCCATTGAGGATCTGGTGGTCGGCCGTCGGCTGGTGCGTATGGGTGCCGATGACGAGGCTGGCGCGGCCGTCGACGAAATGCGCGAAGCACATTTTCTCCGAGGTCGCTTCGGCATGGAAGTCGATGACCACGGCATCGGCCTGCTCGCCCAGCGGACAGGCGGCCAGCTCGCGCTCGCCAGCCTGGAACGGATCGTCGAGCTCGGGATGCATGAACACCCGGCCCATGATGTTGGCGACCAGCACGCGCGCGCCGTTTTTGGCGATGTAGACGCCGGAGCCGCGCCCCGGCGTGCCCCTGGGGAAATTGGACGGACGCAGGAAACGCTCCTCGCGCGGCGCGAAAGCTAGCGCGTCACGCTGGTCCCAGACGTGGTTGCCGGTGGTGACGACATCGGCGCCGGCGGCGATGGTGTCGCGAAAAATGTCTTCGGTAATGCCGAAGCCGCCGGCGGCGTTCTCGCCATTGACGATGACGAAGTCGAGTTTGAAATCCGAGATCAGGCCGGGCAGTTGTTCCCACACCGCCGTACGTCCCGATTTGCCCACCATGTCGCCGAGGAAGAGAAGTCTCATGCCCACTTCTATCCAGAGGCACGGACGCTAGGCAAGCGCTACCCGGGCGATTGGCGCTAACGCCGGCCGAAAGTACCACGCTGCTGTTGAGGCGGCTTGGCGCTCGCGCCCGCAACGCGAACTGCCGAAGGCCTCATCGGTGACGCCGGCGGTGCGGTGCGTCCGCGCAGCCAGAAGAACCACACGTAAAAAACAGTGAACCCACCAGTAGCGGCCAGGAGCAACAGCCCGCCGCGCCAGCCCTTCATCGCCGCGGTATCGAGGATCGATGGATTGGCAGGGTTGTAATACAACTCCACCACGTCGCCTTTGGACGCCGTGTAGAGGCCGATGTCCTTTCCCTTGCCGGACCACGTCATCGGCGCATCGTTGGCGACATACCTGACGGCGACATTGATGCCTTCCGTGGTGAGGCCATTCCTCTGCGTTTCACTGTAGGGACTGACATCCGTCACAGTGGCAACGGCCTGCTGCCAGGCGAACTGGTGATGCAGGGCAGTTCCCACAATATGCACTGCCATCGCGAACAGCGCCACCGCGATAAGGACGAACGGCATCAGCAGGAAGCGTGCGAAGACAAACATGGATGGCCGCCATCGGATCGGACTGTGTTGCCGGAATACTATCCGGCACGTCTTGGAAACGCGTTAAGCGGGATCGCGGTCTTTTAAGCGATATCGAAGCGGCGCAAACCGCTCTCGGTCAGTATTTCCGGGATGATGACGTCGTGCGCCTCATCCGGCACCAGACCCACCTCCTGGCAATCGAAGGCGATGCCGATCAGTCGTGGCGGCTGGCCCTTGTCGATCAGCCTGGCGATGGCGCGGTCGTAATAGCCGGCGCCATACCCGATGCGATGACCGCGGCTGTCGAACGCCGCGAGCGGCACCAGCATCACCGCGGGATCGAGAACCTCGGCCTCCGCATGCGGACCGACCGTGCCAAAACCCATCTCGACCATCGGCGCGCCGTGCACCAGTTCGCGAAAGACTATGGTGGTCTTGTCGAGGATGGCCGGCAGGCAAAGCCTGGCTCCCTTCTCACGCAAGGCAAACATCAGCGGCCTGACGTCGACTTCCGATCGCATCGGCCAGAAAGCTGAAACGATCTGACCCGGCTCGATGGCGAGGTGGTCGCGCGCCGTCTCGGCCATTTCAAGCGCGATCTCCACCCGCCACAGCGGATCGAGCGCATCGCGACGGCCGAGTGCCTCGAGGCGCAACTGCTTTTTCAGGTCTTTGGGAGATGTCATGCGCGGACGATAGAAAAGGTCGGATCTGGGTGACGTTTCATGAGCGACGTTTTCTACCACATCATCCGCCAAACTGGGCGGATACAGGTAAGTGACGATCCACACAACCGGTGGAGAGAGCGATCCCGGGAACCTACAAAGTAGGTGGGCGCCGTATGAGAAAACCCACGGGTCTTCCCAGGGACAGCTCCCTAAGGATCGTTAAGGCCCCGGGGAAAATGTTCTCCTGCCGGGAAGCGCAGACCGCCAAGCCCAATATAGGCGGCTGGTCGGTCAAGCGCTAGTGACATGAGCCGATGTTTCCATTTCGATCTCACACGCTTTGGTCGCAGCCGGCTCGCCCTTGCACAGGTCAAGCAGCGTCCTTACGCTCGCGCTGACCAACCGAGGAGCAAGTATGCGTTTCGAAGGCACGGCGGCCTATGTCGCCGACAAGGATCTGATGGTGGCGGTGAACGCCGCGATCGCGCTGGAGCGGCCATTGCTGGTCAAGGGCGAGCCGGGCACCGGCAAGACCGAGCTTGCCCGCCAGGTGGCATCGGCGCTCGGCCTCGACCTGATCGAATGGCACGTCAAGTCGACCACCCGTGCGCAGCAGGGACTGTATGAATATGATGCTGTCTCGCGGCTGCGCGACAGCCAGCTCGGCGATGCCAGGTTCAACGACATCAAAAACTACATCAAGCGCGGCAAGCTCTGGCACGCCTTCGCGGCCGGTAAGAAGGTCGTGCTGTTGATCGACGAGATCGACAAGGCCGATATCGAATTCCCCAACGACCTTTTGCAGGAACTCGATCGGATGGAGTTCTTCGTCTACGAAACCGGCGAAACGATCCGCGCCGCTGTGCGCCCCATCGTCATCATCACTTCCAACAATGAGAAGGAACTGCCCGACGCCTTCCTGCGCCGGTGCTTCTTCCACTACATCCGCTTTCCCGATGTCGACACGCTGCACAAAATCGTCGACGTGCACTATCCCGGCATAAAGCAGAATTTGGTGCGTGCTGCCCTGACCCAGTTCTACGAGATCCGCGACGTGCAGGGGTTGAAGAAGAAGCCGTCGACCTCCGAGGCGCTCGACTGGATCCGCCTGCTGGTCGCCGACGACATCGCACCCGAGGATCTGCGCGCCGACCCCAGGAACGCGCTGCCGAAGCTGCACGGCGCACTGCTCAAGAACGAACAGGACGTGCATCTGTTTGAACGCCTGGCCTTCATGGCCAGACGGCAGGGGTGAGGATCGAGGGTTGGCTGACAGCTACGGGCGGCTTTGGCCGCTTACTCCGCGGGAGCAAACCCTCTCTCCTGCGGCGCGACGCGCTTCGGCCCGAAGATGACGAAGCCGATGACCGACAGGGCGAGAACGCCGATCCCGCAATAGAGCATGACCCAGCCGAAACCATTGACCAGCGCGGCATGCACGATGGCGCCGGATGGGTCGAGGGCTGCGAGCTTCGGCGTCCCCTGCGCAAGGCCCTCCAGATTGCCGGTGGCGACCCTTTCCGCCAGTGCCCGCAACTCATCCGGCTCCAAAGCCGCGCCGAGTGTGGCCCGCAGGTGGGAAACGATACCTTGCGTCAGCAGCAGGCCGAGCACCGCGATGTTGATAGCGAGCGTGATCAGGCGTGCGCTGATGTCGATGCCGGACGCCATGCCGGCACGATCCGGCGATACCGCGCCGGTCGTGGTATTGGTGGTCGGCGAATTGGTGAGACCGATGCCGATGCCGGCAATCAGCGTGCCGGGCAGCATGGTCAGCCAGGTGGCGCCCTCGAGCCTGGAGCCGATCCACATGGCGATGAAACCGATCCCTAGCGTCAGCAGACCGAGCGGGATGGCAATTCGTGCCTGATAGCGCGCGCGAATGCGCTCGGCGATCGGCGGCATCACCATGAAGGGCAGCGTGTAGACGAGCAACAGCAGGCCGGTCGTCGTGCTGTCATAGCCGAGAACGCCCGAATAATAGATCGGCAGATAGATGATGAACGGCCAGTAACTGAAATTCATGCCGATGGCGCCCATGATCGCGCCGGAAAACTGGCGGATGCGGAACGCGGAGAAATCGAACATCGGATAGGGATTGACCCTCTCGGCCACAAGGAAAGCGATGAACGCAGCCACGGAGGCTGATATCACGCCGATGCGGGCGCTGGTCCCGAGATCCGCACCTTGCGTGATCAGATAGGAAAAGCCGAACACCGCCGCCGACAGCGTCAGCATGCCGGCCCAGTCGAGCTTCTGGGCGTTGTGATCGCGCGATTGCGTGACACCGGCGCCGATAAAGGCGAGCGCCAGGATCGCCAGCGGCACGTGGATGAGGAACACCCATTGCCAGTTCGACAGCGCCACGATCAAGCCACCGATGGCGGGCCCGAAACCGAGCCCGATGCCTGAGACGACGCTCCAGGCGACGAAAGCCTTGCCGCGTTCGCGGCCGTCCTGGAACTGGTGAGACAGCACGGCGACGCTGCAGGTCAGCATCGCGCCGCCGGCGAGGCCTTGCAGGAAGCGGGCGGCTATCAGCAGTGCAGCACTCGGAGCCAGGCCGCACAGCAGCGAGGCGAGGCCGAAGGCGACGGTGGTGATCACCATCACGCTCTTGCGGCCGAAACGGTCGGCCAATGTCCCTGTCGCCATCAGCACTGTCGTGCAGGCGATGGTGTAGGCATTCATGATCCACTGCAAATCCCTGAAATTGGCGGCGAGCACGCTTTCCAGTTTCGGCAGGATCACCGGCACGCTGGAGATTTCGAGCCCGAACAGCAGCGACGCCAGGCACACGCCGGTGAGCGCTATGGTGTTTCGTTGAATTGGCATATCGATCTCTTTCCATCCGAGCATGAGGCGCTCTTCAAACCGCGACCAGTTTGAGATAGAGGAGACTCGACCATGAAAAAAGGCATGCTCGGCTATATCAGAAATGACAAAACGGAATGATCGGCCCAATGGAGTGCTGCGATGACCAGTCTTGATGTGGACGCCGTACGAACCTTTGTGATGGTGGCCGATCTGCAGAGCTTCACCCAGGCGGCATCGGCGCTGGGCAGCACGCAGGCGACGATCAGCGTCAAGCTGCGCCGCCTTGAGGAGAAGCTCGGCGCGCGATTGATTGAAAGAACGCCGCGCCGCGTCAGCCTGTCGGCACGAGGCGCCGTCTTCCTCCCCGCCGCGCGTGACTTCCTTGCCGCGCACGAGCGCGCCATGGCGGAGTTTGCGTCAGCACCGTGCCGGCTTGCGCTCGGCTTTGTCGATCATGCCGCCGGTCCGGCGCTGTCCATTCTGATTGCCCAGCTCCATGCGCACGATCCATCGCTGACGCTCAGTTTGAGGATCGATACCAGCACGGTGCTCAAGGAAGCTTTCGATCACGGCGAGCTCGATGCAGTCATCGTGCACCGCGAAGGCGACAGCCGTCCTGGCCGGACCTTGTCGCGCAACCACTATGGCTGGTTCGCAGCACCTTCCTTCGAGTGGCAGCGCGGAACGCCGTTGCGCCTCGCGCTCTTAAGCACCGTGTGCAACTGTCCGGATCGTGTGCGGGCGGTCGAGGCGCTGGACAAAGCAGGCATCGCCTGGGAGGAGGCCTTCGTCGGCGGCGGCGGCGCGGCCGTCAACATTGCGATATCGGCGGGCTTTGCCGTTTCGGCGCTGGCTCACTGCGTCGCTCCGCCCGGCCTGATCGAGGTTGGCCGCAAACTTGGTCTTCCATCGCTTGACCCTTCCGAAGTGGTGCTGCATTCGCACAATCTGGCGCCGCGCGCGCGTGACGCGCTGCAGATGCTGGCGACCGCATTTCGCGAGTACAATTCGCCGGTGGATTAGGCGATGGTGTTTCCGATCTGATTCCGCCGGAATCCGTAAGGCTTTGGAGGAACCGAAATGACCGAGATCACCGTCCGCCCGCTGGCGCTGGCCGACCATGCCGACTGGCGGCGGCTGTGGACTGCCTACCTCACCTTCTACGAGACCAAGCTGCCGGACGAGGTCTACGACATCACCTGGAAACGACTGTTCACGGAAGGTGAATTCGAACCGAAGGGGTTTATCGCCACGCTCGACGGCAAGGCGGTCGGCCTGACCCATTATCTCTATCACCGCTCCGGCTGGTCGGAGAAAAACAACTGCTACCTGCAGGACCTGTTCGCCGACCCTGATGTGCGCGGCAAGGGCATCGGTGCGGCCCTCATTGAAGCGGTCAAGCAGGCAGCCGGCAAGATCGGCGTCAAGAACGTCTATTGGATGACCCACGAAACCAACACCACAGCGCGCAAGCTCTACGACCATGTCGCGCGGCGGACAGGGTTTATCGAGTATGATCTGCTATGATGCGAGCGCGATCGAAATAACGCGGAAGGAGCCGAATGATCCGCTATGTCGGAATCCTGGATGGCAGTGACGGCGTTTGGGGAGTGCGGATGCCCGATCTCGCCGGCTGCCACGGGGCCGGCGCAAACCCGGCTGAAGCGATAGCCGATGCCGCGTCGGCTATGCGCGAATGGGCGGAAGCCCGCATCGCAAAGCACTTGCCCATGCCCAACCCACGTACCGTGGCAAATCTTCTGCAATCCGGCGAAATCGACAGTGCCCGTGGCGACTCCGCCGTGACCGTTCGGCATAGATAACGGCCAACCATGTTCCTCCCCTTCTTTCTCGAACTAAAGGCCGCGCGGGTTCCCGTTTCGCTCAGGGAATATCTGTCGCTGCTGGAAGGGCTGGAGGCCGGGCTGGTCGACTATGACGTCCAGGGTTTTTACTACCTCGCCCGCGCCGCGCTTGTGAAGGACGAACGCCATATCGACCGCTTCGACCAGGTGTTTACGCATGTCTTCAAGGGGATCGAGGCGCTCACCGGCCCCGATGCCGTCGGTGTCGCCAACATCCCTGAGGAATGGCTGCGCCGGCTAGCCGAAAAGCACCTGACCGAGGAAGAGAAGAAACTGATCGAGGCGCTCGGCGGTTTCGACAAGCTGATGGAGACACTGAAGCAGCGGCTGGAGGAGCAGAAAGGCCGCCACCAGGGCGGCTCGAAATGGATCGGTACCGGCGGCACCTCGCCTTTCGGCGCCTATGGCTACAATCCCGAAGGCGTGCGCATCGGCCAGCATGAAAGCCGAAATCGCCGTGCGGTGAAAGTCTGGGACGAGCGCGAGTTCAAAAATTTCGACGACGCCGTCGAGCTCGGCACCCGCAACATCAAGGTGGCGCTGAAGCGCCTGCGCCGCTGGGTGCGCGAGGGTGCGGAGGAAGTGTTCGACCTGCCCGGCACCATCCATGCCACCGCCGAGCACGGCTATCTCGATGTGCAGACGCGCCCCGAACGGCGCAACGCCGTGAAGCTCTTGATGTTCTTCGATGTCGGCGGCTCGATGGACGACCACATCAAAAGCGTCGAGGAGCTGTTTTCGGCCGCCCGCGCCGAATTCCGCCAGCTCGAATATTTTTACTTCCACAACTGCGTTTACGAGGGCGTCTGGAAGGACAACCGGCGCAGGCATGCCGAGACCATCCCGACCTTCGATCTGCTTCACAAATACGGCCCCGACTACAAGGTGATCGTCGTCGGCGATGCCTCGATGAGCCCTTACGAGATCGCGCATCCCGGCGGTTCGGTCGAGCATTGGAATCCGGAAGCCGGCAGTGTCTGGCTTGGCCGCCTCATCCAGCAATGGCCGAATGCGGTCTGGCTGAACCCCGAAAACCAGAAAAACTGGGGCTTCACCCATTCGATCGCGATGATCCGCGATCTCTTCGGCGGCCGCATGTTCCCACTGACGCTGGCCGGGTTGGAAGCCGCGACGAAGCAGCTCTCACGCAAGCATTGATATGAGAGGAAAACCGATGACCTGCTTTCTTTGCCCGCAATGCGGCGTCCAGTTCGCGGCAACGCAGACCCCTCCAGAAAATTGCCCGATCTGCGAGGACGAGCGGCAATATGTGCGCTGGGAAGGCCAGGCCTGGATCACTGGGGAAGAACTCTCTGCCGGGCATAGGCTTGTGATGAAGGACGATGCCGGCGTTCTCGCTTTCGGCATCGAGCCGCGCTTTGCTATCGGCCAGCGGGCGCTGCTGGCGCAGACGCCGCACGGCAATGTGCTGTGGGATTGCATCTCGATGGTGAGCGACGAGGCGGTAGCCGAAATCAACCGTCGCGGCGGCCTGGCCGCGATCGCCATTTCGCACTGCCACTATTATTCGGTGATGGTCGAGTGGAGCGAGGCGTTTGGCGGCGTGCCGATCTATCTCCATGCCGACGACCGCCAGTGGATCATGCGGCCGCACAACGCCATCGTCAGCTGGGCGGGCGAGACGCTGGCCATAAACCCGTCGCTGACACTCGTGCGTTGCGGTGGCCATTTTGCCGGCGGCCAGGTGCTGCATTGGAAACGCGATGGCGGTAACGCCCTGCTGTCCGGCGACATATTGCAGGTGACGCCGACGCGTCGCCATGTCAGCTTCATGTACAGCTATCCGAACTACATTCCGCTCAATGCGCCGGCCGTGCGACGCATCGCGGCGGCACTTGAGCCTTTCGAATTCGACGACATCTACGGCGCGTGGTGGCAGCAGAACATCATCGGCGGCGCAAGAACGGCATTTCATGCGTCGATCGCCCGCTATCTTCAGGCGATTGGGTAGGAACTCGGCTGAAAATGCGAGCAAAACACGTAACAAACGCCTATCTCTAAGCGAATATTGCTTGCAACCAACAACAAGCCGCCAAGGCTGAGGAGATCAAATGGACACCCACACCTACCCTGTCACCCGCACCGACGCCGAATGGCGCGCCCGCCTGACGCCCGAGCAATATGCGGTCATGCGCGGCCATGGCACCGAACGGCCCGGAAGCTGCGCGCTGCTCTACGAAAAGCGCGCCGGCACCTTTTCCTGCGTCGGCTGCGACCAGCCGCTGTTCGAATCCAAGCTCAAGTTCGAGAGCGGCACCGGCTGGCCGAGCTTCAATGATCCGGTGCCCGGTTCGGTCGAAAACACCGTCGACCGCAGCTACGGCATGGTCCGCACCGAATGCCACTGCGCCCGCTGCGGCAGCCATCTCGGCCATGTCTTCGAGGACGGCCCGCCGCCGACCGGCCTGCGCTATTGCATCAACGGCGTGGCGCTGAAATTCGAGCCGACGGCTTAAACCGCAGCTTGACCACCATCTTCAAAGGGCGGCTTCGGCCGCCCTTTTTCGTGTCAATCTTCTCAGACAACCACCACCAGGATCAGCCAAAGCGTAGCCCCGAGCGTCATCAACGAAGCCTTGGCGCCACTGGATTTTTCCGTGGTTCGCCAGACGGCAAAGGTCAGAAAGATGTTGTAGGGCACGGGCGCGAAATGCACCGCCAGGACGACGGCGAGCGGCAGCTTCAAGCCGAGCAGAATGAGCGCGGCCACCGACGAGGCGATGTTGATCGCCGTGCCGACAAGGACTAGATCGCGCCAGAACAACCGCTCGACCGGCACCGCGCCTTGCCAGCGCGAGCCGAAGAAGGATCCGATGCTTTGCACCAACACCTGATAGCTATCCCTCTCCCAGCACGTCGGTGACGGCGCGCTCGAAGCGCGAGCATTCCGTCACCAGCCAGTCGGCCATGGCCGGCCAGTTGTCCTCGGCATAGCAGTTCACCCGCCACATCGAATTGATGCCGAGGCCCTCGCAGCTCTGCTCCGGCCTGAGCTTCAGCCTGTCTTCGATTGCCGGTTGGAACGGCTTCAGCCGCGACCAGACCCCGGTCGCGCCGAACTTCCCGTTACGGCCGAAAAAGACGCCAACTTGGCTTTGCGCCGGCGCGACATACATCGACAGGACCAGAGCGAAGTCAGGCAGCCCGCGCTGCCAGAACCAGGGTCCGCGCCGCGCCATGGAAGCGCGTTCCTCCGGATGCCGTTCGGCGAACAGCGCCCAGAAGCTGCGTTGGCGGAATTCAGAGGCGCGGCGGGCGCCGAAGTCGAATTCGCTCATGGTTCGATGCCCGTTCCAGCATCATTCCTTGGCCCGAGACTGTTTCGAAATTCGCTCCGGCGATATCAGCCGGAGTAGAATTTCCAGACAGCCTTACACCATGCCGAGCGCGGCCTTGTAGAGATCGAGGATGGTTTCCTCTTCCTGGCGCTCGGCCTGGTCCTTCTTGCGCAGCCGGATGATCGACCGCATCGCCTTGGTGTCGAAGCCGGTGCCCTTGGCCTCGGCGAACACTTCCTTGATGTCGTCGGCGATGGTCTTCTTTTCTTCCTCGAGCCGCTCGATGCGCTCGATGAAGGCGCGCAACTGGCCGGCGGCAACAGTCTGGCTGGTATCTGTGATGTCGTCGGCCATGTTTTTTCTCCGCTACTTTTTAAGCACCGCGATTCTGGCGCGGTAAATTGGGAGCGGGTTCGATGCCCGAGCAGGCGCGGCGGGTCAAGCCATTATCGATGCTCCATCAACGGCTGCTGCCAGCCGTCCCCAGTGTGATGGATCCGCGCGTCAGCCAAACGCGATCAACAGATCCTTCGCATCGATCTGATCGCCGGCCTTGACCAGCACTTCGGCCACTGTGCCGTCGCGCTCGGCATGCAGGGCCGTCTCCATCTTCATGGCTTCGATCGACAACAGCACGTCGCCGGCCTTGACCGCTTGGCCGGCGGCAACTGAAAGGGCGGAGACCACGCCCGGCATCGGCGCGCCGACATGCGCCTCGTTGCCGGGCTCGGCCTTGCGCCGAGCCTTGGCCGCCGAGGCGCCATGCGCCCTGTCCGGCACCCGGACACGGCGCGGCTGGCCGTTGAGCTCGAAGAACACGGTGACCATGCCCTTCTCATCGACGTCGCCGATCGCAAGGCAGCGCACCACAAGCGTCTTGCCTTTTTCGATGTCCAGGAAGATCTCGTCTTCGGACTTCATGCCGTAGAAATAGGTCGGCGTCGGCAGCACACTGACCGGCCCGTAGGTTTCCTGCGCGGCGGCGAAGTCGGTAAACACTTTCGGATACATCAGCCAGGAGGCGAATTCGTACTCCGAGAGCTTGCGCTCCAGCTTCTGCTCGATCTCCTTGCGGCTGGCCTTGAGGTCGGCTGGCTTGAGCAGCGAGCCCGGCCGCACGGTGATCGGCTTGCTTTCCTTCAGTGCCTTCTTCTGCAGCTTCGCAGGCCAGCCGCCGGGCGACTGGCCGAGATCGCCGCGCAGCATCGAGACGACCGAGTCCGGGAAGGCGATGTCCTTGGCCGGGTTTTCGACGTCGGCAACGGTCAGATCCTGGCTCACCATCATCAGCGCCATGTCGCCGACCACCTTGGACGACGGCGTCACCTTGACGATGTCACCGAACATCAAATTGACGTCGTGATAGGCTTGTGCCACCTCGTGCCAACGCGTTTCCAGCCCGAGCGAACGCGCCTGCTCCTTGAGGTTGGTGAACTGGCCGCCCGGCATTTCGTGCAGATAGACTTCCGAGGCTGGCCCCTTGAGATCGCTTTCGAAGGCCGCATACTGGTTGCGCACCGCTTCCCAGTAGAAGGAGATGTTGCGGATCCATTGCGGATCGAGGCCGGGATCGCGCTCGGTTCCCTTCAGCGCCTCGACGATCGAGCCCAGGCAAGGCTGCGAGGTGTTGCCGGAGAAGGAATCCATCGCCGCGTCGATGGCGTCGACGCCACTTTCCACGCCGGCCAGCACCGTCGCCGCCGACAGGCCTGACGTGTCGTGGGTGTGGAAATGGATCGGCAGGTCGGTCGCCTCGCGCAGCGCCTTGAACAGCACGCGGGCGGCAGCCGGCTTCAAAAGCCCGGCCATGTCCTTGACGGCGATGATATGGGCGCCGGCGGCCTGCAATTCCTTCGCCAGCCCGACATAGTACTTAAGGTCGTATTTGGCGCGCGCCGGATCGAGGATGTCGCCGGTGTAGCAGATCGCCGCTTCGACCAGCTTGCCCTCGGCGCCCACCGCGTCCATGGCGACACGCATGTTCTCGACCCAGTTCAGGCAGTCGAAGACGCGGAACAGGTCGACGCCGCCGGCCGCCGCCTGGCTGACGAAATGTTGCACCACATTGTCGGGATAGTTGGTGTAGCCGACGCCGTTGGCGCCGCGCAGAAGCATCTGCAGCAAAAGGTTGGGGGCCGCTTCGCGCACTTTGCTCAGCCGCTCCCACGGATCCTCGGTCAGGAAGCGCATGGCGACGTCGAAAGTGGCGCCGCCCCAGCATTCCAGCGACAGCAGCCGCGGCAGCGCCCGCGCATAGGTGCCGGCAATGCCGGCAATGTCATGCGTACGCATGCGGGTGGCGAGCAGCGACTGGTGGCCGTCGCGCATCGTCGTGTCGGTGACCAGCACCTCTTTTTGCTCACGCATCCAGGCAGCGAATTTCTCCGGCCCCAGCGTGTCGAGCTTCTGCTTGCTGCCATCAGGCACATTGCCGTTGAGATAGGGCACGACGGGCGCTGCCGCATCGGCCTTGGGCATCGGACGGCCGCGGGTTTCGGGATGGCCGTTGACGCTGACGTCGGCCAGATAGTTGAGCAGCTTGGTGGCTCGATCCTGCCGCTTCACCTGCGCGAACAGCTCCGGCGTCGTGTCGATGAACCTGGTCGTGTAGGAATTGTCGGCGAAGCGCGGGTGGTTGATGATTGCCTCGAGGAAGGTGAGGTTGGTCGCCACGCCGCGGATGCGGAACTCGCGCAAGGCCCGGTTCATGCGGGCGATCGCCTCGGCCGGTGTCGGGGCCCAGGCAGTCACCTTCTCCAGCAGCGGATCGTAAAAGCGGGTGATGACCGCGCCCGAATAGGCGGTGCCGCCGTCGAGGCGGATGCCGAAACCGGCGGCTTCGCGATAAGCGGTGATGCGGCCGTAGTCCGGAATGAAACTATGCTCCGGATCCTCGGTCGTTATGCGGCACTGCAGCGCGTGACCGTTCAACCTGATATCGGCCTGCGCCGGCACGCCCGACTCTTTCGTGCCGATGGCAAAGCCGTCCAGTATGTGGATCTGCGCCTTGACGATGTCGATGCCGGTCACCTGCTCGGTGACGGTGTGCTCGACCTGGATGCGCGGATTGACCTCGATGAAGTAGAATTTGCCGGTGTCGGCGTCCTGCAGGAATTCCACCGTACCGGCGCCGATATAGCTGGTCTCGCGCGCGATCTTGAGCGCATAGCCGCAAAGCTCCTGGCGCAATGCCTCGCTGAGATAGGGCGCCGGCGCCCGTTCGACGACCTTCTGGTTGCGGCGCTGGATCGAGCAGTCGCGCTCGAACAGATGTACAGCGTTGCCATGCGTGTCGCCGAGCACCTGGACCTCGACATGGCGAGCGCGCTCGATCAGCTTTTCGAGATAGACCTCGTCCTTGCCGAAGGCGGCCTTGGCCTCGCGCTTGCCTTCCATCACCTCGCGGGAGAGGTCGGCTTCCGCGCGGATGGCGCGCATGCCGCGCCCGCCGCCGCCCCATGATGCCTTGAGCATCACCGGATAGCCGACTGTCTTGGCCAGCTGCTTGACTGCTTCCATGTCGTCCGGCAGCGGTTCGGTTGCCGGCACCACCGGCACGCCGACCTCGATGGCCAGATTGCGCGCGGCGACCTTGTTGCCGAGCCGGCGCATCGTGTCGGGCTTCGGCCCTATGAAAGTGATGCCGGCCTCGGCGCAGGCATCTGCGAATTCAGGGCTTTCCGACAGGAGGCCATAGCCCGGGTGGATGGCGTCGGCGCCGGACAGTCTGGCGACCCGGATCACTTCCTCGATCGACAGATAGCTTTCGATCGGCCCCATGTCCCTGGCCAGATGCGGCCCGCGCCCGACCTGGTAGCTTTCATCGGCCTTGAACCGATGAAGCGAATATTTGTCCTCCTCGGCCCAGATCGCCACGGTTTTGAGGCCGAGCTCGTTGGCCGCGCGAAAGACGCGGATGGCAATTTCGGACCTGTTGGCGACGAGGATCTTCGTGATGGCCAAGGAAGGAGGCTCCGGACAGGGAGGGATGGGGCGGAGGCATGATTAACGCGAAAATGCTGCAGTGCAACCAAAATCGAGGAGAGATTAAACCGATTTAAATGCGATTCTAGCACCACGGCTCGAAAAGCTGCGTGCGATTGGCGCCGCGAGGTGACGCTAATTGTCGTGCCCGCGCAAATTCGACCCCGGCTAACGGCTTGTCCAGCCACCCTCGCTGCCGCCCTGTCACCAACAAAAATGCCCGGCGCGAGCGCCGGGCATTCCATAGAGCTGCGTTCCGAATTACGACTTCGGGAACCAGGAGATCTTGCCGTCCGGACCCTTCTTCCATTCGTACATGATGTAGCCCGGGAGCTTCGGATCGCCCTTCGCGTCATAGGCGAGATCGCCCAGAACGGTCTTGAACGGGCCCTTCTCGTGCAGCGCCTTGGCCACTTCCACGGGGTCGTTCGACTTGGCCACGGCAGCAGCCTCGGCGATCACCTGCATGGCGGCGTAGGAGTAGAGAGTGTAGGCTTCCGGCTCGAAGCCCTGAGCGCGGAACTTCTCGACCAGTGCCTTGTTCTCGGGGATCAGGCGCGGATCGGGACCGAAGGTGTTGAGCGTGCCGATAACCGCATCGCCGGCGATCGCAGCCAGCTCGTCGGTGACGATGCCGTCGCCCGACATCAGGGTAGCCTTGAGGCCCTGGTCCGCCGACTGGCGGATGATCAGGCCGGCTTCGGTATGCAGGCCGCCCCAATAGATCAGGGTAACACCGGCGTCCTTCATCTTGGCAATCAGCGCCGAGAAGTCCTTGTCGCCGACATTGACGCCTTCATACATGACTTCGGTCAGGCCGGCTGCGTTCATCGCCTTCTTGGTCTCGTCGGCAAGGCCCTGACCATAGGGGGTCTTGTCGTGGATGACGGCAACCTTGGCGTCCTTGAAGTTGGTCGCGATATAGCCGCCGGCGATGCCGCCCTGCTGGTCATCGCGTCCGCAGGTGCGGAACACGTTCCACAGGCCGCGCTCGGTGAATTTCGGGTTGGTCGCCGCAGGCGTCACTTCGACGATGTTGTTGTCGACGTAGACTTCCTGCGAAACCGGGATCGAGACGCCCGAGTTGAAGTGGCCGATCACGAATTTCACGCCGTCGCCGACGAACTTGTTGCCGACCGAAATGCCCTGCTTCGGATCCGAGACGTCGTCGCCGACTTCGAGCTTGATCTGCTCGCCGTTCATGCCGCCTGCTGCGTTGATGTCGGCAACGGCCGCTTCCGCACCCTTCTGCAGCTGCGCACCGAAGGCCGCATTCGGACCGGTGATCGGACCTGCGACGCCGACGATAACGTCAGCCCATGCATTGCCACCGAACGCGACAAGCGCGGTCAGGGCAACGGCGGACAAAAGTGATTTCTTCATTTAAACGCTCCCATTTACGAGGTGGGCGTGGATGAAACTTTCATGCGATGCCCACCCTTATCGCAGAAAGCGTACTTTGCCGATTTTCAGGCCCTTGTCACGCCGATTCATCCCCGGAACGGCGTTAATGATGAACGTCAACCTTTCGGTTTCCAGCTTAAGATCGAAGCCCGTTCGTAAAGCCAATTATACTGCGTCACCATCTGGTTCGTACGCGTGTATTGATAGCCGACAAACCCCAATATCATGAGCACGATTGTGTCCACGACATAGTATTGCAGCGAAAACATCGTGCCGCCGAACAAGGCATGATGGATGAACCTGATGCCTATGCCGAGACCCAGCAGATAGGCGAACAGCGCCGGCAGGCTGCGCCATGTCTGGGCGCTGGCCTTGCCGGTCATCCATGCCGCCCAGCCGCCGAGCAGACAGGTGACGAAGAAGAACTGCCAGATGGAAGGTTCCTCGTGAAGAATGCCTTGCATGATGAAGACTCCCTAGCATGATCCCGAAAAGTTGCAGACTTTTCGGACAAAGGTCATGCGACAAACAAACAAGTTGGAGCGGAATACCGTATGCATACATTCCGCTCCAAAATCAGTGATGGCCGCCTTCGAGATAGGCTGCCCGCACTTCCGGATTGGCGAGCAATTCCTTGCCTGTGCCGCTCATGGTCACGTTGCCGTTGACCATGACATAGCCGCGCGTGGCGAGTTTGAGCGCGCCGAAGGCGTTCTGCTCGACCAGGAACACGGTCAGCCCTTGCGTGCGGTTCAGCTCGCGGATGGCATCGAAGATCTGCTTGACGATCAGCGGCGCCAGACCCAGCGACGGCTCGTCGAGCAACAGCAGCTTAGGCCGCGCCATCAGCGCACGTCCGATCGACAGCATCTGCTGCTCGCCGCCCGACAGCGTGCCGCCGCGCTGGGCAATGCGCTCCTTGAGGCGCGGGAACAGCGCGAACACCTTCTCGGCATCTTCGTCATAGTGCTTGAGATTGTCGAGACCGGCGCCCATCTGCAGGTTTTCCATCACCGTCATGCGCGGGAAAATGCGCCTGCCTTCCGGCGACTGCGCAATGCGCATGCGGGCGATCTCGTGCGTCGGCATCTGGGTGATGTCGGTGCCGGCGAAAGTGATTGAGCCGGCACGAGCGCGCGGCGCACCGAAGATGGTCATCATCAGCGTCGACTTGCCGGCACCGTTCGCACCGATCAGCGCGACGATCTCGCCCTGGTTGACGTGGACATCGACGCCGTTCAGCGCCTTGATGTTGCCGTAGTAGGTCTCGACGCCCTTGATGTCGAGCAGCGTTGTCTCGGCCATCACTTACGCCCTCCGCGCGGCTTGCCTGTCGGGGATTTGGTGGCCGCCGGTTTGGACTTGGCCGTTAGACGCTCGGACGGTGCTCTTGGCGCGGAGTTGGCTCTTGTATCGTATTGGGTGGCCTTTGAAGCTCCCTTCGACACTGTGACCCGCTCGCCCTGGCTGTGGCCGATCGTGTCGCTTACCGGGCCGGCGAGATAGGAAGACGATGTGCCTGGTCCGTGAGCCGAATCCGGCCCGATGTCCAGCTGCTCGATGACGTCTTCATCGCCAACCTCGGTCAGCACCGTCTCGACCTCCTCGTCGTCGACGCCGAGATAGGCGGCGATGACGCGCGGGTCGGTACGCACCGATTGCGGGCTGCCGTCGGAAATCTTGCGGCCATATTCAAGCACCACGACATGGTCGGAAATCTGCATGACCACCGACATGTCATGTTCGATCAGCAGGATCGAGGTACTGCTCTTGATGTCCATCAGCAGCGAATTCAGCGCAGCCGACTCCTTCGGATTGAGACCGGCCGCAGGCTCGTCGAGGCACAGAAGTTCGGGCCCTGTGCACATGGCGCGCGCAATCTCGAGGCGCCGCTGCGCGCCATAGGGCAGGTCGCCGGCCGGATCGTCGGCGCGATCGACAAGATCGGCCATCTCCAGCCAGTGCTTGGCAAGCTCCACCGATTCAGCCGAGGCTCTGCGGTAGCCGCCGATCCCGAACAGGCCCAGGATCGTATAGCCGGATGCCTTCATCAGCTTGTTGTGCTGGGCAACCAGCAGATTCTCCAGCAGCGTCATGCCCGAGAACAGGCGGATGTTCTGGAAGGTGCGCGCCACCTTGGCGCGCGCCGGGATCTCATGATTGGGCAGCCGTTCGAGCAGGAAGCTCGAGCCGTCGGCCCGGTTGAGCGTAATCATGCCTTCCGACGGCTTGTAGAAGCCGGTGATGCAATTGAAGACGGTGGTCTTGCCGGCGCCATTGGGTCCGATCAGAGCGGTGATCTCGCCGCGCTTGGCCTGGAACGACAGATCGCCGATGGCGATCAGGCCGCCGAACTTCATCGAAAGATGCTCGACCTGGAGGATGGCGTCTTTCATACCCGGATTGGTCTTCTGAATGGAGGTCGCGCTCATCAGCCGTGCCCTTCCTTGGTGAAGGAGGAGGAGACCGCTTTTCGTTCACTGAGGAAGGCCGTCGGTTCACGGCTGCCGACAAAGCCGCGCGGCTTCCACAGCATGACGATGACCATCGCCATGCCGAACAAAAGCATGCGGTAAAGCTCCGGCGTGAAATCTTTTCCGAAGACACTTTTCAGGAAATCGAGTTCGCGCAGTGCCTCGGTGCCGCCGATCATCACCAGCGCGGCGACCGCGATGCCGACCAGCGAGCCCATGCCGCCGAGCACCACGATGGCCAGGATGATCGCCGATTCCAGGAAGACGAAGGATTCAGGGCTGACGAAGCCTTGCCGTGCGGCGAAGAAGGCGCCGGCAAAACCGCCGAACATGGCGCCGGTGGCAAAGGCGGTGAGCTTGGTGGTGGTGGTGTTGATGCCAAGCGAGCGGCAGGCAATCTCGTCCTCGCGCAGCGCCTCCCAGGCGCGGCCGACAGGCATGCGCCTGAGCCTGATGGTGACGAAGGCGGTCAGCAGCGCCAGCCCGAGAATCAGATAGTAGAGGAAGATCTTGTAGTAGGCGCTCGACTGGGCAATGTGCAGCACCTTGCCGATGTAGTTCGGGTCGGTCGAATTGAACGTCATCAGGCCGAAGAAGGTGACCTTCGGGATGCCGGAGATGCCGGCCGAGCCGTTGGTGACTTCACGCCAGTTGATCAGCACCAGGCGGATGATCTCGCCGAAGGCCAGGGTCACGATCGCCAGGTAATCGCCACGAAGCCTGAGCACCGGAAAGCCAAGCATAACGCCCCAGAAGGCGGCCATGGCGCCGGCGGCCGGCAGCAGGATCCAGAACGACAGGCCGTATTGCGAGCCTAGCAAGGCATAGGCATAGGCGCCGACCGCGTAAAAGGCGACGTAGCCGAGATCGAGCAGGCCGGCGAGGCCGACGACGATGTTCAGCCCCCAGGCCAGCATCACATAGATCAGGATCTGGATGCCGAAATTGTCGACCCACTTCAACGAGCCCTGCAGGCCGCCGGTTATCGACCACGCGTAGATCGACAGCACAACGACGACGAGGATCGGGTATAGCACCAGCGCCGCAATGCCGAGCTTGGTGAAATTGGCGTGGATGAAGGAGCGGAAATAGAAGATCACGCAAGCGAGCGCGTAAATGACGGCCAATGCGCGCAGGAACTGAAGGTAGCCGGCCAGATCGGGCCCCACCAACGCCGGCAGGGCGCTGCCAGACGCAACCAGGACAACCGCCAACACGACGGCGACGATGAAGGCCGGAAGCAGGAAGAAGCGCGACGCGACGCTCGCCGGCAACAGGCCGGTGGCGACATTGGTGATCTTCTGATTGGCCATGAACGGCTGGCCATAGGCAATGTAGAAGAAGCGGCCAAGCATGGTCAGCACGACCACGGTGATGAGCAGCAACCAGCGCTGCACCAGGATCAACTGGTTGCTGATGTTCTGGTCGGTCTTCAGGCCGATGAAGAGAATGAACAACCCCAGCGAGATGGCGCCGGCATAGAACGCTTCGCGCAATGCACGCTGCACGGGGGACGCGACGGTGTCGCGCTCCGAGGATACGGAAACCGCCATTGTCTCAGACCTTTTCGACTTCTGGCCGGCCCAAAATGCCGGAAGGCAGGAAGATCAGCACGATCGCCAGGATCGAGAACGCCGCGACGTCCTTGTAGTCGATCGAGAAATACGCCGACCACATGCTCTCGATGAAGCCGATCAAAAGCCCGCCAAGCACCGCGCCCGGCAGAGACCCGATGCCGCCGAGAACGGCCGCGGTGAAGGCCTTGACCCCCGGCACAAAGCCGTCGGAAAAGGCGATGACGCCGTAATACATCAGGAACAACGTGCCCGCGACGGCCGCAAGCGCTGCACCCATGATGAAGGTGATCGAGATCGTACGGTCGACATCGACGCCGAGCAGCGCCGCCATCTTGCGATCCTGCTCGCACGCCCTTTGCGCCCGGCCGAGGGAAGTCCTGTTGACCAGGTACCAGAACAGCGCCAGCAGCAGGGCGGTGACGACGACGATGATGATCTGCTTCAGCGACACGCTGATGCCGTTGATGTTGTAGACCTGGCTGACCATCGGCGGGATCGGCTTGTTGCGCGGGCCTTGCGTCACCTGGATGAAGTTCGACAGCGCGATCGACATGCCGATGGCGGTGATCAGCGGCGCCAGCCGGAACGAACCGCGCAGCGGCCGGTACGCCACCTTCTCGATCGTCCAGTTGTAGAGGCTGGTGAGCAGCATCGCCACGATCATCATGATCAGCAGCGCCAGGACGACCGGCACCGAATAGAACAAGGAGCCGAGGATGAGGAAGACGACGAGGGCGGCGAATGCCCCGACCATGAAAATGTCGCCGTGGGCGAAGTTGATCATGCCGATGATGCCGTAGACCATCGTGTAGCCGATTGCGATCAGCCCATAGATCGATCCCAGCGTCAGCCCATTGATAAGCTGCTGCACAAAGTACTGCATGTGTACATGGCTCCCCTGGAATGTCGCCCATGCAGACGCATTCCTTTTCGTATTTCCCCTAGTCGTAAAGTTTCGAGCCCGGATTGCAACGTGATTTTTCAAACGTCGAGCGTGTTTTGCCGGCACGCCTTCCGATTGCCCGTTTTTTTGCTCCCGACCCCTGGACTATCGCGGACCCTATCATTGGCATAACGCAATGTCTTTGACGATTCAGCCGGGCCAGCGACCTCATTTCGAAGAAATCCCGGTCAAAATTCGGTGATGAGACGAATCCTTGCGTTGTTGGCGGGCTTCGTTTTTAGCCACATTCCGTACTGACCAGCTGCAACATGGGTTACTTCCCGACTTATGGCGGTGGATGCCTCGCCCAACGCGCTAACCTTTCGCTGACTGGTTTCGCCAAGAGGTCCCGCTCTGGGTCCAAGTCCTGGTCTCGGTGGATGATCGGCAGCCTACCGTATCACTTAACCACAAAACCGTGCGCGAACGGATCGCGGTCGTCGATGAAGATGGTGTTCAGGCCGGTCATCCGGGCCCAGCCGCCGATCGAAGGAATGATGGCCGGCTTGCCGGCAACAGTGACGTCCCTCTCGACCTTGCCCTTGAACAGCGAGCCGATGATCGATTCGTGGACAAAACTGTCGCCGGCCTTGAGCTTGCCCTTGCCGTGGAGCTGCGCCATGCGCGCCGAGGTGCCGGTGCCGCAAGGTGAACGGTCGATCGCCTTGTCGCCATAGAAGACGGCGTTGCGTGCGTCGGCCCCCTCCACCGTCGGCTTGCCCGTCCACAGCATGTGGGACAGCCGGTTGATGCCGGGGTTTTCCGGATGCACGAACGAGTACTTCTCGTTAAGCCGCTGCCGCACCACAGGGCTCCAGGCGATGAAATCGCCGGCGGAATAATCAGCCATGTCGCGAAAATTCGCCTGCGGCTCGACGATGGCGTAGAAATTGCCGCCATAGGCGACATCGACAGTGATCTCGCCAAGCTGCGGGCAGTCGACCGTCAGTCCCTCGGCATAAAGGAAGGACGGTACATTGGTGATGCGCACCTCCTCGACATAGTCGCCGACCTGTTTGTATTCGGCGATAACCAGCCCGGCCGGTGTGTCGAGCCGGAGCACGCCGGGTGTCTTCGGCTTGATCAGCCCATGTTCGATGGCCATCGTCACCGTGCCGATCGTGCCGTGGCCGCACATCGGCAGGCAGCCCGACGTCTCGATGAACAGGATGGCTATGTCGCAATCCTCGCGCGTCGGCGGATAGAGGATCGAGCCCGACATGACGTCGTGGCCGCGTGGCTCGAACATCAGCCCGGTGCGGATCCAGTCATACTCCGCCAGGAAATGCGCCCGCCGCTCCATCATCGTCGAACCCTCGAGCAAGGGACCGCCGCCGGCGACCAGCCGCACCGGATTGCCGCAGGTATGGCCGTCGATGCAAAAGAAGGATTTTTTGGCCATGATTTCCTCGAACTCAAAACCGTTGCGGGCTGAAGGGAGCAAGATCGATCGGCGAAGTTTGCCCGAGAACAAGATCGCGGATCAAGCGGCCGCTGGCCGCCGCCTGGGTCAGGCCGAGATGGCCATGGCCAAAGGCGTAGACGACGTTGGACGCGGTGCGCGCCGTGCCGATGACGGGCAGCGAATCCGGCAGCGACGGGCGACACCCCATCCACTCGCGGCCACCTGACGCGTCCAGCCCCGGAAGGAATTGTCTGGCTTTTTCCAGCATGGCCTTCGAACGCGCAAAATTCGGCGGCCGGTCGAGACCGCCCAACTCGACGGCGCCGCCGACGCGCAAGCCCGTCTCGAGTGGCGTGATGACGAAGCCATGGCCGGAAAAGATCAGCATCCGCTGCACGTCGAAAGCGGTCTTCGGCAGTGTCGTGTTGTAGCCGCGCTCGGTTTCGAGCGGGATGGTGTCGCCAAGCGCCTTCGTCAGCAGATGCGACCATGCCCCGGCGGCCACGACAAGATGTCTTGCCTGCCTGGTCGTGCCGTCCGTCAGCGTCAGCGTCGCGCCATCAGGATTGGCGGCGACGCGCTCTATGCGCGCCTTTTCGAAACGCGCGCCCAGCCTTTCGGCATAGGCCCACACCCCCTTGCCGAGCAGTTTCGGATCGGCGACGGTCTTCCAGCCCGGCACGAAGGTGCCCTTGATGAAGCGCGGCGACAGTCCCGGCTGCAGCCGCGCCAGTTCGTCGCCTTCGACATGGCGAAAGCCGATGCCGAAGCGCTCGCGCGCCGCCCAGCCCGGCAGCCCGGCCCGAAATTCGGCCTCGCTTTCATAAAGCTCCAGCGAGCCGTCCTCGCGCAGCATCAGCCGCGTGCCGGAACGGTCGAGCAGGCCCATCCATTCAGCCTCGGCGAGCTTCATCATGCCTGCCTGAGCAGCAAGGCTCGCCTCATATTTTTCTGGTGCGCCAGCGCGCCAGAAGCGCAACAGCCAAGGCAACAGCTTCGGCAAGTAGGCCGGCGGGATGCTGAGTGGCCCGAGCGGATCGGCAAGCCATTTCGGCAAGTGCCGCATCATGCCCTTATGCGCCAGCGGCAGCACGTCGGAGAAGGCGAAGGCGGCGGCATTGCCGGAGCTCGTCTCCTCGCAGATGCCGGTGCGGTCGAAGACCGTGACGCTGCGCCCGGCCTCGGCCAGCATGGCCGCCGCGCAGATGCCGACAATGCCGCCACCGACAATGGCGATATCTACCCCTTCTCCCCGTTCACGGGGGTGAGGAGTGGTCCGCGAAGCGGTGGAAAAGCCGACTGCTTGGCTTTCCGAACGACGAACGCCCGGAGCGCCAGCGAAGGGCTGCGGGGCCCGAAGGGCGGATGAGGGGCGGCGGCCCTCCTCTGTGTCCCTGGAATTTCCTTGCACGTCGGCGCTGCCCCTCATCTGGCTGCCGCCATCTTCTCCCCGTGCACGTGCACGGGGAGAAGAAAGCCTTCAGAACTGCGGCAGCTTCGGCCGTACCGCCAGCGCGTCCTTGACGATCTTCTCGACCGCTTTGCGGCGCTCGCCCGACAGCGGCTGGCGCGGCATGCGCACGCGGTCATTTGTGTCGATCGCGAGCACTTCGGCAAGCTTGATGTTTTGGACCAGATAGGTCGAGACATCGAGATCGAGCAGCGGCCGGAACCAGCGGTAGATCGAAAGCGCCTCCTCGCGGCGGCCCTGCTTCATCAGCTGGTAGATGGCGACGGTCTCGCGCGGGAAGGCGACGACCAGACCCGCCACCCAGCCGATGGCGCCGACCGACAGCGCCTCGAAGGCGAGATTGTCGACGCCGGTGAACAGATCGTAGCGGTCGCCGAAGCGATTGATGATCTCGGTCGAGCGACGAATATCGTCAGACGATTCCTTGATAGCGACGAAGCGCTTGTCCGCAGCCAGATCCTCCATCTGGTCGACAGTGACATCGACACGGTAGGCCAGCCGGTTGGAGTAGATCATCACCGGCAGGTCGCCGGCCTGAGCGACGGCGCGCAAGGCGGCGACCGTCTCTTCCGGGTTGGTGTGATAGATCGGGCTCGGTACCACCATCAGCCCGTTGGCGCCTTCCCGGCTCGCGCGCTTTGCGATGTTCGCCGCCTCGCGGGTGCCTGCCTCGTTGACGGTCAGCAGAACCGGCTTGCTGCCGGCAACTTTCTGCGCCGTCTTTAACACCTCGATCTTCTCGTCATGCGACAGCATCGGGCCTTCGCCGAGCGAGCCACAGACGATGATGCCGTCGCAACCGGCATCCATCTGCAACGCAAAGCAGCGCTCCATCTCGGCATGATCGAGGCGGTCGTCTTCGGTGAATTTGGTCGTGACGGCGGGGAAAACTCCAGTCCACATGATCGTCTCTCCATCTGATATATCAGCCATATATCTGTTGCAAAACCGGCTGTCAATGCGGAATCTGTTATGATATATGGAAGATATATCAGGAGCCCACCTGTGATATCGACTGAGACAGCATCCCCCGAGCCGGCCGCCGCCAAGGCCTACCATGTACTCGAGCATATGATCGTGACGTTGGAACTGGCGCCCGCGAGCTTTGTCACCGAAGGCGCGCTGATCGAAAAGCTGGCGCTAGGACGCACGCCGGTGCGCGAAGCAATCCAGCGCCTCGCCTGGGAAGGACTGCTGGATGTCAGGCCACGCGCCGGCATCGCCATTGCCCCGCTTCATCCCGGCGACTGGCTGCGCGTGCTGGATGCCAGGCGCGGCGTCGAGGTGGTGCTGGCGCGCTCGGCCGCCCGCTTCGTCACCCGTGAGGCCGCCGACCTGTTTCATGAGGCAGCCCTTGCCATGCAGAAGGCCGTCATCTCGGGCAATGTGCTGGCCTTCATCCAGGCCGACAAGGCGCTCGACGAGGCCTTGGCGATGGCCGCCGACAACCCGTTTGCGGCCCGTCTGGCCGCGCCCCTGCAGACCCACAGCCGCCGCTTCTGGTTCCGCTACAAGGCCGACACAGGACTGGCCGAATCGGCCGAGCACCACGTCGCGCTAATCCGCTCGATCCTGGCCGGCGACGAAGAGGCTGCCGCCAAGGACGCCAAACGCCTGATGGCACTGCTGCGCGGCCATGCCGAAATAGCGACCACACGCTGAACTCCGTCTGCTCCAGACTTCCGGCCGGTTCTTTTATCAGGTGCCCGGCAAGACTGCTGCCATAGCCGCCCCGTCCCAGCCTTCGCCAGCCGTGATGATGCAGCTTTGGCCGCGTGTGTCGGTGGCCAGGATGGTCCAGGTGCCCTGGTCGGAGACGAAGATCTCAAGCACCACATTCGGGTTCACCAGGCCACGTGCGGCTTGGTTTTCATGGAACTTCTCGCCGAGCGCCTTGACCAGGTCGGTCCGCGCCGCGCATTGATCGGCTTTGGCCTCGGCGATGCCGGACATCGCGAACACCGCAAAGAACATCGCCGCCACAAGACGTCGTGTCATCTGACACCTCCTTGCGCCAGACGAGAACCCCGGCTGCTACCGGCGCTATTTTGATGGCCTGCACCACGGCAGGAATGCAATTTAAGGCAGATGACAGGCTCTTGGTTCCATCGCTTAAACGTGATGGCCAATGTCGGTTTCGTACAAAGAAAGGCCCGGGACGTTGAACCCAGGCCTTCTTGCCGATCTTCGAAATCGTCCGGTCAGTTCATCGTCGGGATGACGAACTCGGCACCGTCCTTGATGCCTGAGGGCCAGCGCGAGGTCACCGTCTTGGTCTTGGTGTAGAAGCGGAACGCGTCCGGACCGTGCTGGTTGAGGTCGCCGAAGGACGACGCCTTCCAGCCGCCGAACGTGTAGTAAGCGATCGGAACCGGGATCGGCACGTTGATGCCGACCATGCCGACCTGGACGCGCGAAGCAAAATCACGAGCAGCATCACCGTCACGGGTGAAGATGGCGACGCCATTGCCCATCTCATGATCGTTGGCGAGCTTGATGGCGCTCTCATAGGTCGGCGCACGCACCACCGACAGCACCGGACCAAAGATCTCTTCCTTGTAGATGCGCATGTCGGCCGTCACATTGTCGAACAGGCAGCCGCCCATATAGTAGCCATCCTCGTAGCCCTGCATGGAGAAGCCGCGGCCATCGACGACCAGCTTGGCGCCTTCCTTGACGCCGGTGTCGACATAGCCCTTGACGCGTTCCAATGCCTGCGCCGTCACCAGCGGGCCGAAATCGGCGGACGAATCCGTCGACGGGCCGACTTTGAGGCTTTCGACACGCGGGATCAGCTTTTCCATCAGCCGGTTGGCGGTGTCGTTGCCGACGGGAACGGCAACCGAGATCGCCATGCAGCGCTCGCCGGCCGAGCCGTAGCCCGCGCCGATCAGCGCATCGACGGTCTGGTCCATGTCGGCATCGGGCATGATGATCATGTGGTTCTTGGCGCCGCCGAAGCACTGCACGCGTTTTCCCGCGGCCGTGCCGCGCGAGTAGATGTAATGCGCGATCGGCGTCGAGCCGACAAAGCCGATAGCCTTGATATCAGGATCGTCGAGGATGGCGTCGACGACATCCTTGTCGCCATTGACGACGTTGAGAACGCCAGCCGGCAGGCCAGCCTCGAGGAACAGTTCGGCGATGCGCATCGGCACGCCAGGGTCACGCTCGGAAGGCTTCAGGATAAAGGCGTTGCCGCAGGCCAGCGCCGGGGCAATCTTCCACAGCGGGATCATGGCCGGGAAATTGAACGGGGTGATGCCGGCAACGACGCCAAGCGGCTGGCGCATCGAATAGACATCGATGCCGGGGCCGGCGCCGTCGGTGAACTCGCCCTTCATCATGTGCGGCGCACCGATGCAGACTTCGACCACTTCGAGGCCGCGCTGGATGTCGCCCTTGGCGTCGGCGATGGTCTTGCCGTGCTCGCGCGCCAGGAGATCGGCCAGTTCGTCATAGTCGCGGGCAACCAGTTCAAGAAACTTCATCAGCACGCGCACACGCCGCTGCGGGTTGGTCGCAGCCCATTTGATCTGTGCTTCCTTGGCGTTCAGGACAGCCGCACGCAGTTCAGCCGGCGAAGCCAGCGCCACCGTGCCGCGCACCGAGCCGTCCATCGGCTGCATGACGTCCTGCTTGCGCCCGCTGGTCCCGGCGACATGCTTGCCGCCAATGAAATGACCGTATTCGATCATGGTTTCTCTCCCTGAGTTTGTGATGAAGCATTCAACGCCTTTGCAGGCGCGAAGGCAACGCGAGGGGAAACGCAACCGTTGTGCGGGAAATAGACAACGAAGGACGCGTGTGCATTAATTGCCGCAAATTACAGATTGCTGAAAGGCCCGAAGGTTGCGCTCCGTCACACCCCCCTCTGTCCTGCCGGACATCTCCCCCGCAAGGGGGGAGATCAGATGTGGCCGCCGCCTTCGCAAATCTTCAACGCAGCAAAAGAGACGCAGGTGGCGGAGCTGCCAATCTCCCTCCTTGCGGGGGAGATGGCCGGCACGCCAGAGGGGGGTGGGCGGGAACGCCGCGTTCGCCGCTAGCCCGGACCACCCCCATGAACTGGGATGACGTCCGCATCTTCCTCGCCGTGGCCCGCGCCGGGCAGATCCTTGGCGCCGCCAAGCGGCTGGAACTCAATCACGCCACCGTCTCGCGCCGCATCGCAGCGCTTGAGGATGCGTTACGGACAAAACTGTTTCGCCGGCTTACCACCGGCAGCGAGCTGACGCCGGCCGGCCAGCGCTTTCTCGACATTGCCGAGCGCATGGAAGCCGACATGATCGCCGCGCGCTCCGCCGTGTCGGGCGAAGGCGACGATATCTCAGGCACGGTGCGCATCGGCGCGCCCGACGGGTTTGGCGTTGCATTCCTCGCCACGCGTCTTGGCGCGCTGACCGCGCTGCACCGCGAACTCACCATCCAGCTGGTGCCGGTGCCGCGTTCCTTCTCGCTGTCGCGGCGCGAGGCCGACATCGCCATCACCGTCGAGCGGCCGAGCGAAGGCAGGCTGGTGGCGGGAAAGCTGGTCGACTACACGCTCGGCCTGTTTGCCTCGCGCGACTATGCACAGGCGCACGGCTTACCCGAGACCGCTGCCGAACTCGGCCACCATACGCTGATCGGCTACGTCCCAGACCTGATCGTCAGCCCTTCGCTCGACTATGCGGCGGAGTTCAGCCCGGACTGGCGCACCAGCTTCGCCATCTCCTCAGCGCTGGGCCAGGCCGAAGCGGTGCGGTCGGGCGCCGGCATCGGCATCTTGCACACCTTTGTCGCCCGCTCGATGCCGGAGCTGATCCCCGTCAACATCGTGACGCCGATCCGCCGCGCCTACTGGCTGGTCTATCATGAATCGGTCCGGCCTCTGCGCCGCGTGCAGATCGTCGCCAACTTCATCACCAAGGCAGTCGAGAGAGAGCGCGGGCTGTTTGTCTGATGGCCGCGCCGCCTTGCCCTCGCCACAAAATCGGCCAGTGTGGCAACAAGCGCGATGTCGCCTATCATTAAGGATTGGCTGCGCCGGGTGGGACACTTTTTTGCAAAGCTGGTGCGGATCAAAATGCGAGCGGTGCTCGCCATCTTGCCGCTTGTCGCGCTTTCCGCCTGCGCCAATCCATGGACCGAAGTTCCGGAAGCCGAACTGCCCAAGCCGGTCCGTATCGCAATGGCCCGCCCGTCGCCTTTCGTCTTCGGCAATTATTGCGGTCCCGGCACCCGCACCGGCGACCTCTCGGCTCGCCCTGTCAATCGCCTCGACAGCGCCTGCCAAATCCATGACGCCTGCTACATCGCGCGCCATAATCATTGCGACTGCGACGGCGCGCTCGTCGCCTCGGCAAAGGCGATCCGTGATGACAAGACAGCGCCGAAAAAGATGCGCGGCGAGGCCGAGCTTTTGATCGCCACTTTCGCGCTTCCCGTCTGCAAGGTGTTTCCGCAAGGCTTCCTGCCGCCGCGCGATCCGGCTGAACTGAAGACGATGAACGGTGCGACCGGATGAACCGCGCCATCTGCCTGGCCTTGGCCGGGCTGGGGCTGGCGGCCCTTGCCGGTTGCGCCGCCCCGATCCGGCACAGCTGCGATTTCTTTCCCGATGCGAAGGATTGCGGCCGGCCGTCGCTATCGGCCGACACGCCGGGACCGCAGACTGCAGCAGCAGCGTTTTTCGGCGATGCCGGCGCCCGCGACTATGAAAGGCAGTTTCTGGCGCTGCTCGCCCACAACCAGATCGGCGCCATCGACAGGGCGAACGGCACCGGTCCGTTCGGCCATGACCGCCACGCCATCGCCAACCGCGATTTCCAGGCCACCTACCGGACGCTGGAACGGCTGGCGAAACCGGTCACCGCCGAACAGATGCCGGCAGAGGGCAAGCCCGGCGAAGGCCATTTCGACGGTCGTTGGCGCGTGTCGCGGCAGACGCTCTATGTCGACGCCGCCGCGCGGCCCTCCGCGCCAAAGACGTTCAGCTTTTCCGGCCTGCAGGCGCGCTCGGTCGAGGTCGTGCTGCACCAGTCGGGCCAGCAGCCAGTCGACATATCGGGCGCCTGCGACGGCGCGCTGGCGATTCGCGCCGGCGGTGGCTCGCGCAGCGTGGCGAGCGGTGCCGCCTTCCGCCTCCGCCTGTCGGCCGGGCAAACCGCCAGCCTGTTCCCCAGCGATGGCCTGAACCGCTGCAGTCTCAAGCTCAGCTCCAGCCTGGCGCCGACAGGCGCCCCGCTCACCATCCTGCGCGAAGAGGTTGCCTATCCGGCGATAGCCGCGCTCGACAGCCGCTACGAGCGTTGTCCAGTGCCCGGTCCATCCGGCCTGGATGAACTCGCCCGCATCTTCTATGCCGGCCGCTGGCTGTCGCAGACCTGTTCGCTGCCGCTCGGGTTACCGCGCCTGTTGCGCAAGTCGCGCGACGGCTTCAACGCCAAGGTCGAAGCGCTGCTCGGCGCGCCTTTACCCGACAGCGCCTTCGACAAGGCCGACCCCGAACTGCCGCTCGATTTCTCGCGCGCGCCGAAACTCAAGCTGGTCTATCTGTCGTCGCTGGAGTTCAAGGCCGATTTTTCCGGCCGCGTCATCGAGCGGCTGATCCGCCATCACGCAGCCCTCGGCACCAAAGTGCGCATCATGGTCACAGACGTGCTGGAGCGCGACAAGGACGATGCCCTGCTGCACCGGCTGGCGGCCGATTATCCCAATGTCGAGTTGCAGGAATATCGTTGGCGGGCCGACCACGGCGCGCCGGTCGACGAGCAACTGTCACAGCTGCACAAGACCCATCACGTCAAGATGCTGGCGACACTTGCCGAGGATCCCGCCCGCTCGCGCGTCATCATCGGCGGCCGCAACATTCATGACGGCTTCCTCTTCCACAAGCCGATCGACCTGTCGCGCTATCCGAACCTAGAGCAATACGGCAAGACCGACGGCCTCTCGCTCAACTACTATTCGAACTGGAGCGATTTCGACATCGAGTTTGCCGACCCGGCCACGGTCGAGACGCTGGCCGCGCATCTCTCGACATTGTGGCTGCGCGACGCCGACACCAACATCGCAAGACCCTTCTCCATTCCGGTGCGCTCCGACAGCCGGCGCCCGCCGGGCACGGTGCGCCATTTCATTTCCGTGCCCTACGAGGACAACCATGCGCTCGAGACCTATTTCGTCGAGCTGATCGACACTGCCCGGCACCATATCGAGATCGTCAATCCCTACCTTAATCTGACGCCGAAGCTCAGCCTGGCCATCGAGCGGGCGCTGGCGCGCGGCGTCAGGATCGACATTGTCGGCCGCATCGACCTCAAGGGCGATATTGGCGGCAAGCTGCTGACCGCGCTCAACAAGCTGTTCGTCGAGAAATATGGGAATCGCATCAACATCCGCGAATTCAAGGCGCCCGATGTCGTGCTGCACTCCAAGATCATGATGATCGACGAAAGGCTGGTGACGATCTCGTCGGTCAATCTCAACAACCGCAGTTTCTTCCACGATCTGGAGAACGGCATGACGGTGCTCGACCCTGCCTTCTACGCCAGGATGCAGCCGGTCTATGACGACTATGTCGCCCATTCGAACCAGGTATCGACCGAGGTGACGATACCATGGGCCTACCGATGGCTGTTCTCGAAGGGTTGGGTGAAGGAGGCGTTTTGAAGGGCTGGCGAGGCTGAAGGAATGCCGTTCTGTAGCGATCCTTTACACCCCCTCTGTCCGGTAGGACAGAGGGGGTGCTGGCCCGCCAGCTTTAAAAAGCACCCCTACCTCAAATACCGCTCCGGCCCCAGCTCCCGCACATCGATATCAGGCACCTTGCTGGAGATGATGTCGGACAGCACCTTGGCCGAGCCGCAGGCCATGGTCCAGCCAAGCGTGCCGTGCCCGGTGTTGAGATAGAGGTTGGAGAACTCGGTGCGGCCGACCAGCGGCGGCCCGTCCGGCGTCATCGGCCGCAGCCCGCACCAGAAGGACGCCGCCTTGAGGTCGCCGCCATCCGGGAACAGATCGCCGACCGAATGTTCGAGGGTGCGCCGGCGCGATTCATGCAGCCTGAGGTCGAAGCCGGAAATCTCCGCCGTGCCGCCGACGCGGATGCGGTCGCCGAGCCTGGTGATCGCCACCTTGTAGGTTTCGTCCATTACCGTCGACACCGGGGCGGCGACCGCGTCCTTGATCGGAACGGTGATCGAATAGCCCTTGACCGGATAGACCGGGATCGGGCGCCTGAGCAGGCGCATGAAGCGCGCCGAATAGCTGCCCAGCGCCAGCACATAAGCGTCGGCCGCGCGCGAGCGCTGGTCGGTGCCGACGCTGACGATGCGATTGCGGTTCTTGGAGAAGCGCCGGATCTGCGTGCCGTACTCGAACGTGACGCCGCGCGCCACGCAGAGCTCGGCCAGCCGATCGGTGAACATCTTGCAGTCGCCAGTTTCGTCGCCGGGCAATCTCAGCCCGCCGACAAACTTTTCCCGCACGCCAGCCAGCGCAGGTTCGGCCCCAATGCAGCCTTCGGGATCGAGCAACTCGTAGGGAACGCCATATTTCTTCAGCACCTCGACATCGCCGCCGGTGCCGTCGAGCTGCTTTTGCGTGCGAAACAGCTGCAGCGTGCCCTTGGTCCGCTCGTCATAGGCGATGCCGGTCGCCTGGCGCAATGCCTTCAGCGTGTCGCGGCTGTATTCGGCGAGCGGCACCATGCGCGCCTTGTTGATGGCATAGCGATCCGCCGTGCAGTTGCGCAGCATCTTGATGAGCCATGTCCACATATACGGATCGAAGGCCGGCCGCACCACCAGCGGGCCGTGCTTCATCAACAGCCACTTGATTGCCTTCAGCGGGATGCCGGGACCGGCCCAGGGCGAGGCATAGCCCGGCGAGATCTCGCCGGCATTGGCGAAGCTGGTTTCCAGCGCCGGCCCTTTCTGGCGGTCGAACACCGTCACCTCGTGGCCGGCCTCAGCGAGATAATAGGCAGTGGTGACCCCGATAACGCCGCCGCCCAACACGAAGATCTTCATCGCATCACTCTCCACGACGACTTCCGTCAGAGGGCCGCCGCCTCCTGTCTGCCGGATTCTGCGGCGTCCGCCAAGGGGCGGCGTGTCGCGGCTCTATTCGTTGATATAGCGGCGGTGGAAGCGGGGGCCGAGACTGGTCAGGATTTCATAACCGATCGTGCCGGCATGACCGGCGGCGTCATCGACGCTCTGCGAGGGGCCCAGGAGTTCGACAAGGTCGCCCTCGCGCAGCCGGCCGGCCGGCAGGGCCGAGATGTCGAGGATGATCGAATCCATCGACACCCGCCCGACAAAGGGCAGTCGCACGCCGTCGAGCCAGGCAGCCGAAGCCGCGCGCCGGTGCCAGCCATCGGCATAGCCGAGCGAGATCGTGGCCGCGCGCAAGGGACCGCTGGCCAGAAACGCATGTCCGTAGCCGACGCCCGCGCCCTTATCGATGCCGCGTGTCTGGATGATCTTTGCCTCGAGCCGCACCACCGGCAGCATCGGGTTCGCCTCATCAGGCGTCGGATTGATGCCGTAGAGCGCAGCGCCCGGACGCGCGAGGTCGTACTGATAGCGCGGCCCAAGAAAGATGCCGGAGGAATTGTCGAGCGACGCCGGCGCCTTGGGCAGCATTTTGCGCAGCCGTTCGAACTCCCTGAGTTGCGCGTCATTGGCCGCATTGCCCGGCTCGTCGGCGCGGGCCAGATGGCTCATGACGAGCACGACATCGACGCCGGCGAAAGCATCGGCCGTAAGCGCCTCGACCTCTGCCGGCGCCATGCCCAGCCGCGACATGCCGCTGTCGACCTGGATGGCGGCCTTGAGCTTGCGGCCGGCCTTTTGGCCTGCCTCGCTCCACGCCTTCAGTTGCCCGGTGCTGTTGATGACGGGAACAAGGTCGGCGGCCACCGCTTCAGGTTCCGAGCCCGACGGCAGGCCGTTCAGCACATGGATTTCCAGCTTCGGTCCGAGTGCGTCGCGCAGCGCGACACCCTCGGCGAGATGCGCGACAAAGAAGCTGTCGCAGCATTCGGCAACCAGTGCCGCCGCCACTTGCCGCGCGCCAAGCCCGTAGCCGTCGGCCTTGACGACGCCGGCGCAGCGTACGCCGCCGAGCTTTGCCTTGAGCCGCCGGTAATTCTCCCTGACCGCGCCGAGATCGATGGTGAGAATGGCGCCGGCCGCCGCTTCGCTGATCGTATCTTTGGCTTTATGCATTGCAGACCCGCTGAAGTCGGCGCTGCCCCTCATTGTCCTGCCGGATATTTCTCCCCGGCCCTATACGGGGAGTTGAGGAGCGGTCCGCGTAAAGCGGACGAAAAGCCAACTGCTTGGCTTTTCGAGTGACGAAAGCCGGCAGGCAGGTGAGGGGCAGCCCAGACGCTGCGCTAAGAGGCCATTGCCCGGCGTCGTTCATATGGGTCTCGTGGCTGCGGGTGTCCCGATCAATAAAGCACGAATCAGGTGCCGTGCGAACCGTCACATCCAGCTAGGCAAGATGACGGAACGCCGCCACCACATCCTCATAGACCTTCCGTTTGAACGGCACGATCAGATCGGGCAGGTCCTGCATCGGCCGCCATGCCCATTCATCGAATTCGGCGGTGTGGCCGCCCGGCGGCGGATTGATCTGGATCTCTCTGGTCTCGCCGTGAAAGCGGTAGGCGAACCACTTCTGCGTCTGGCCGCGATAGCGGCCCTTGAGGGCGATGCCGACCAGATCGGGCGGCAGGTCGTAATTGATCCAGTGCGGCGCCTCGGCCAGCAGCGTGACCGAGCGCATGCCGGTCTCTTCATAGAGTTCGCGCCCGGCCGCCTGCAGCGGCTCCTCGCCCTCGTCGATGCCGCCTTGCGGCATCTGCCAGAGCTGCGTGGTGCCGGCGAATTCGCTGTCCGGCTCGGCGATGCGGTGCCCGACCCAGACCAGCCCGTCGCCATTGAGGATCATCAGCCCGACACAGGGGCGGTATGGCAGCGTCTCGGGGTCGACAGGTTTCTTCGTCATGGTCAGCCTTTTTCCGGGTCGATGGCCACCGCCGAGATCGGCACGATCTCGATGCCGCGCTTTTTTGCTTCGACCACCCAGGACGCCACGGTATCGACGGTGAGGTCGAAGGCCGAGCCGATGCCGACGGCGGAGCCTTTGGCACGCGCGGTCGCTTCCAGCGCGTCGAGCTTTTTCAGTATGGCGCCGCGGTCCTGCACGGCGTCGATTGCCGTATCGCCGGCGACGAACGGCACACCGTCCTTCAAGGCGAGATCGGACGCCAGGCTCCGCGCGGACGAGCCGTCATCGACATAGGCAAGGCCGCGCTTGCCGAGTTCGGCCATGAACGGCCCCATCGCCGTTGCGTCGGCCGAAAAGCGCGCCCCCATATAGTTCATGACGCCGGTATAGTTGGTGGTCCGCGACAGCGCCCAGCGCAGATTCTTCAAATTGTCGTCCGGGCTTGCCGCCACCGTCAGCGTGTTGCGGCCGGGATTGACGTTGGGATAGTCGAACGGTTCGAGCGGCACCTGCATGACGACCTCATGCCCGCTCTGCCGTGCCGCCTGCATCCAGCGGCCGATGCTGTTGCCTTGCGGCGCAAAAGCCAGCGTCACTTCGGCCGGCAGCTTGGCGATCGCGGCCTGCGTGCCGGTCTGCGACACGGCAAGCCCGCCGATGACGATTGCCACGCGAGCGCCACGCGAACCCGACCACGGCCGCGCATAGACATCGAACGGCCGCCGGCCGTCAGCGGCGCGAACCGGCAACGGGCCGGTGTCGCTGGCCTCGATCAGCGCCCTGTCGGGGATATGCGCGATCTTCAGGTTCTGGCCGATCGTCGACGGGTCGTGGATGACGATGGCTGCATTGGGCGGGCCATCACCCTCCTGGGACTGCACATGGATGATCTGCGGACCGCTGGCCTTGGGCGTTTCCGCCTTCGGCGCTGCCGCCGTCGCTTGAGCAGTGGGCGCTGCGGCCGCGGGCTCGGCCGCCGCCGTCACCTTCGGCGTCGAGACCGCGATTGCTTCCGTTTTGCGGAACGGCTTCTCGCGCAGCGCGATCGCGCCGGAGATGCCGACCGCGGCCAGCACGACCAGCGTCGCCGCGACGGCGCCAGCGCTGATCCCGCGCGACGCAGCACGCGGTCGGACGGTCTGTCCGAGCGGGCGTTCGATGTCCTTGCCGACGTCAGCCAAGCCGCATCCCCGGGCGCGTGATCAGCGAAATCTTTTCGCCATGCGCAGATCCAAAACTGACGGCGCGTCCCCTGCGCCTTTTGAGGCGCAGCGCCCAGCTGCCCCCGAATCAAACTGCCGGAACCTCACGGTCCCGGCAGCATTGCATCGCTTCGATTGGGCAGCCAGAGCTACCAGTCGATTTTATTGGTTAAGCACTGCCTTCTCCGGATTCGGCGGGAATGCCGGGTCGGTCTTCTGGCCGCGCAGCAGCTGTTCGGCATAGATCAGCTGCAGATCGTCCTTTGGATCCGGCGGCACATAGGCAGCCGAGCCCGAACCGGTATCGCTCTCGTCGGCGCCCTTGATGTGGCCCTTGAGGTCAGATTCACCGCGCGTCAGGTCCCTGCCCTGCAGTTCGGGCGGCAGCGGCTGGTCGACCTTGATGTCGGGCGTGATGCCCTTGCCCTGGATCGACTTGCCGGACGGCGTGTAATAGAGCGCCGTCGTCAGGCGCAGCGCGCCGTTCTCGCCAAGCGGGATGATGGTCTGCACCGAGCCCTTGCCGAAGGACTGCGTGCCGACCACTGTGGCGCGGCGCAGGTCCTGCAGCGCGCCGGCGACGATCTCGGAGGCGCTGGCCGAACCGCCATTGACGAGCACGATCAGCGGCTTGGCGCCGATGTCGTCGCCTGCCTTGGCGTCGAAGCGGGTGACGTCCTTCGGGTCGCGGCCGCGGGTCGAGACGATCTCGCCACGGTCGAGGAAGGCGTCGGACACGCTCACCGCCTGGTCGAGCAGGCCGCCCGGGTTGAGCCTGAGATCGAGCACATAGCCCTTGAGCTTGTCGTTCGGCACCTGCTTCTTGATGGTGTCGATGGCGTTCTCGAGGTCGTCATAGGTCTTTTCGGTGAAGGAGGTGATCTTCATGTAGCCGATGTCGTTCTCGACCCGGAACTTGACCGCCTTGACCTTGATGATGTCGCGCACCACCGTCAACTCGATCGGCTTGTCGGCGCCTTGGCGCAGGATGGTCAGCTTGATCGGCGTGTTGACCAGGCCGCGCATCTTTTCGACCGCATCGTTGAGCGTCAGGCCGCGAACCTCTTGGCCGTCGATCTTGGCGATATAGTCGCCGGCCAGCACGCCTGCCTTGGCAGCCGGGGTGTCGTCGATCGGCGTGATCACCTTGACCAGGTCGTTCTCCATGGTGACCTCGATGCCGAGGCCGCCGAACTCACCCTTGGTCTGCACGCGCATGTCCTGCGCCTGCTCGGCATTCATGTAGGAGGAGTGCGGATCGAGCGAGGTGAGCATGCCGTTGATGGCGTTTTCGACCAGCGACTTGTCGTCCGGCGGCGTCACATACTGCGCCCGCACGCGCTCGAAGATGTCGCCGAAGATCGCCAGTTGCTTGTAGGTCTCGGAGCCTGCAGCGTTCGCCGTCGAGCCGGGCGCGCCATAGACCAGGCTCATCGCTGACGCGCCCATCAGCGCACCGGCAATAAGAAGCGACAGTTTCCGCATCATTTCACGTCCTTCCAGAGAAGCGGTCCGCCCACCATGGGGTCGGATCGACGGGTTTTCCATCCTTGCGGAACTCGACATAGAGTTCCGGCGTGGCATTTCCATTCTTCGAGGCCGAGGTGCTTGCCACCCGGGCCTCTCCCATCGCGCCGACCGGCTCTCCTGCGAGCACCGACTGGCCAGACGCGACGCTGATTCTGCTCATCCCCGCCAGGACGACATGATAGCCGTCTCCCGCATTGAGGATCAAGAGTTGACCATAGGAGCGAAAAGGCCCCGCATAAAGCACATTTCCGTCCGCCGGTGCCGTGACGATGGCTCCCGATTGTGTCGCAACCATGTCGCCAAGCATCACCGCGCCGTTACCGTCATCGGCCCCGAAACGCAGCTTGATCTTGCCGGTGACCGGCAGCGAGACTTGTCCCTGAAGTGCCGAAAACGGCGCGGCGGCGGTGAGGCGGTTGCCTTCCGGCACGGGCAGCGAAGCCAGCTCCGTCGACGCGGTTGTGCCTGCATCGGCGTTATCGGCGTCCGGCTTATCGCTGTCGGCCGCTTTCTGTTCGCCTGCCTTGACGGCATCCGCCGCCTTGCGGCTCTTGTCGGCTTCAAGCGAAGCGATCAGCTCTTTCAGGCTGCCGGCCTTGGCCGCAAGCGCCTGGGACCGCTGCTTTTCAGCGGCCATCGCCGTCCAGGTGTCCGCCTCGAGCTTCTGCTTGGCTTCGAGCAGCATGGAGAGGCGTTTCTTTTCCGCCGTCTGCTCGCCGACCGCCGCCGTCAGCCGCGTCCGCTCGGCCTCGATCGAGGCCGTCACCCGGGTCTGTTCCCTGAGGTCGGCCAGCAATTTGTCGGTCTGCTGGCGCAGTTCCGGCACCACTGCGCCGAGCAGGATGGCGCTGCGCACCGACGACAGCGCGTCTTCCGGCTTGACCAGGATCGCCGGCGGCGGATTGAGCCCCATGCGCTGCAGCGCCCCCAGCACCTCGGCCAGCACGTCGCGCCGCGCCGCCAGCGAGACACGGATCTTCTGTTCCTCGCCCTTCAGTCCTTCGAGCCTGGCGCCGATATCCTCGATGTCCTGGCCGAGCTTCTGCTCGGTCATAGCCGACTGGATAAGCGCCGCGGTGATCGAGGCATGGTCCTTCTTGACCGAAGCAATGTCGGCGGCGAGCTTGGCCAGCCGTTCGGACGACAGCGTGATCTCGGCCGACACCTTCTCATATTCGGCACGGCTCAGATCGGGGTCGGGCGCCACGTCCAGCGTATTTTCGGCCCGTGCAAGCCCGAGCGACAGCAAAACCACCGCCGCAGCGATGCCGCAGCGCGCGTGCCGGAAGCCCGTTCGTGATTTCCCGTTGTCAGCCATTGAAGCCCGACTCTATGCGTGGCTTCGTTAACGAACCATCAACCATGATCGAACCGAAGCCTAGCACAAAACAGCCGCGCATTGGGGCGGAAATCCGGACGATTGACCCTCGACCCACTGATTTACGAACGGTGGTAGGGATGTCCCGAAAGAATCGTTGCCGCCCGATAGAGCTGCTCGCCCAGCATGACACGCACCAGTTGGTGCGGCCAGGTCGCCGCGCCGAACGAGACCATCAGCTCAGCCTGATCGCGAACCGACTGGTCGTGCCCGTCGGCGCCGCCAATGGCGATGACCAACGCCTTGCGTCCGCCATCGCGCAGCTGGCCGATACGGCTGGCGAAATCGTCTGAGGACAGGTTTTTGCCGCGTTCGTCGAGCAGGAACAGCGCCGTGCCCGGCTGCAGCTGTGCCTGCAGCTTCTGGCCTTCCTCGCGGCGGCGCTCATTAGCGTTCTGTGCTCGTCCCTCGGCGATCTCGGCGACACCAGAGAATTCGAACCCGATCGCCGGGCCGCTCTTGGCGAAACGCTCGAAATAGCGGTCGGCGAGCTCTCTCTCGGGGCCGGCCTTCATCCGGCCCACGGCATGAACTGCTATCTTCATCCCTGCCTCGGCGAGCTTTCAATCCATGTCGCACCCAGGATGGTTACGACATGAGACGAAGCTCAGTGCAAGGTCTCTTCCTCGAGGTCCGGCGCCTGCCACATCTTTTCAAGATTGTAGAACTCGCGGACTTCTGGGCGGAAGACATGGACGATGATGTCGCCTGAATCGATCAGGACCCAGTCGGCGCCGGACAGCCCCTCGACGCGCGCCGTGCCGAGACCGGCATCCTTGAGCGCCTTGAGGAGGTGGTCGGCGACAGCCGAGACATGACGGTGCGACCGGCCCGACGCGATGACCATATAGTCGCCGAGGCTCGATTTCCGCTGAATGTCGATTGAGACAATATTTTCGGCCTTGGAGTCTTCCAGACTGGCAAGGACTGTCTTGATGGCACGGGACACGGCGTCATCTACGCTGATCCTGGCCGGCGAAGGCATGATGTCAGCCTTCTTCCGCAATGCTGTTCTCAGTGTATTTCCTTTCGCAGCAAGAACAACCAAATCACCCACGAAATCAGGTGACACCCTATAGATAGGCAGAGTTCCCTTGCAGTTTCAAGACGGGAGGCCCTGCCACCGCGAACGCAGTGCAAGACTTCCGGTTCCGGAGCCTTGAGAAAAATCGGAACCCATGGCCGCGGCAGGGGTTATCGACACACCCCCCAAACGGATTTTCCTGATGCCAATCGACCCCCAGAACACGCTGCTCACCGTGCAGGCTGGCCTTGCGCAACTCAGCACACTGATCGTTTCCTATTCCTTCTCCGCCATCGGCGCCATCATCCTGCTGGTCGTCGGCTATCTCGTCGCCGGGCTCGCAGAACGATCGATCTCAGCCGGCCTCGGCCATATCCATGGTTTCGACGCGACGCTGCGCCATTTCTTCTCGAAGATCGTGCGCTACGCCATCCTGATCCTGGTGGTCATCATGGTGCTCGGCCAGTTCGGCGTTCAGACGGCCTCGATCATCGCCGCCATCGGCGCCATCGGGCTGGCAATCGGCCTGGCGCTGCAAGGCACGCTGCAGAACATCGCCGCAGGCATCATGCTTCTGGCGCTCAGGCCATTCCGCATCGGCGAATATGTCGAGGTCGGCGCCATTTCCGGCACCGTCGAGGAAATCGGCCTGTTCGCCACCAAGCTCCGCACGACAGACGGCGTCTATGTGCTGGCGCCCAATTCGACGCTATGGAACCAGCCGGTGCGCAATTTTACCCGCAACGGCGTGCGCCGCGGCGATATCACGCTGAGCATCGGCTCCTGGAACGACATCGACTTGGCGCAGAAAACCATGCTGGGCGTTGCCGGCAGCGAGCGCCGCGTCAAGCGAGAGCCGGCGCCGATCGCCTTCGTTGCCACCGTGGGCGATGCCAGCGTCGCCATCACCTTGCGCTATTGGACCACGGCGGCGGATTTCTTCGCCACCCAGATCGATCTCACCAAACGCGTCAAGCAGGCCTTCGACGCCGAAGCCATTTCGGTTCCCGCACCTCCGCCGGAGGCCCGACAGGAAACTGCCGCCACCAGGCAGTAGGAGCTGTGAAACCGTTCAGCGCTGATCTTCCGGGGCGTAGGCGAGCTCCACCGGCAATGGCGCCTGCGCCGACATCGGCGCGAAACTGCCGGTCGCCGTGGCGGGAACGGCCTGCGTCGTCGCCACTCGCCACAGCACGAACAGGCAGAACACGGTGGCGATGATGATCGCCACATAGATGAAGGCCTGCGTTCCATAGACGGCCGACAGGGCCGTCACGATACCTGGCACGATGAAACCCGACAGCGACCAGGAAAACAGCAGCGAACTCGACAGCGCCACCATGTCGTCCTTGCCGGCGCGATCGGCGGCGTGTGCGCTGGCCAGCGAATAGATCGATTCCGAAGCGCCGTCCCAGATCACATAGATCACCACCAGCACCGCCAGAGCGCCACCGTCAAAGCCGATAGCCAGAATACCGGCAACGATGGCCAGTGCCGCAGCGCCGGCCAGCACGTAACGGCGATCGGTACGATCCGAAATCCAGCCGAGCGGGATCTGCAGGATCAGCGTGCCGACGGGCATGGCCGACAAAAGCAGCGCCACATCGGCCTGGCTGTAGCCCTTGGCCGTGGCATGGATCGGTGCGAACCCGGCGATCGCCATCGACAGGCCGCCGACGGCCAGCATGCCGGCCACGCCGACCGGCGAGATCCGCCAGGCGCGGCCAAGCGCCACGGAGGCTGCGCGAGGTGGCGGCGGTTGAGCCAACCGCGTCATGCCGACCGGCAGGATCGACACCGCGGTGAAGGCAATGCCGATCAGCGGCGCCTGCGCCGTCGCGATGTCGACCGCCGCCAGCAGGGCATAGCCGACGCCAAGTCCGGCGACATAGGCGACGTAAAACACCGCCATCACCCGGCCGCGAATGGCGTTTGCGACGGCATCGTTGAGCCAGCTCTGGGCGACGATGAACAGGCCGCATATTGCAAAACCGTAAAGCGCGCGCGCCGCGATCCACAGCAGCGGGTAGGTGCCGGCGCCAATGGCAGCATTCGACAGCGCTATCAGCGCCGACAGCACCATGAAGGCGCGGGCGTGCCCGACGCGGCGCACCAGCGGCCCGGTCAGGATACAGCCGGCAAGTCCGCCGGCAGACAGGCCGGTGATGATCAGCCCGGCCCAGGTCGGATCGAAGCGCTCGACGCCAAGCCGGACCGGGATATAGGCGAACATCAACCCGTTGCCGACCGCGATCAGCGCCATCGACACGATTACGCTGGCAATGGCGATCACGGGCGCCGGCGGGGCGCCATGATTGGGGTCGATGTCGGTCTGGTTCACTGAAGTGGCCATATCCAGCGCAGCATCGCCCAGCCAATCGCGAAAGGCCGCCGTAAAAGCGACATCGGCGATCTGGTCTTACGGAGTTACCCCTTGGCTTGCTGGCGAATAGCACTCGATGACAGCGACGAACGCGGGCCGTGAATAAAAGTCCAGGCCGGCGCCTTCATGCGGGCGAGCCGGGGCGCGTCACCCTCGTCGACGCGGGCATAGTCGAAGGTTTTGGCCACGACCGAGGACAGGAAGGACAGCGTCGCGCCCGGGCGGTCGATGACGGCGATCGGGAAGGTCATGACGATCTGGCGCCAGCGCTGCCAGCGGTGGAAATCGCGAAGCGAGTCGGCGCCCATGATCCAGACGAAATCGACGCCGGGATTGCGTGCCTTGACCAACGCCAGCGCGTCGGCGGTGAAGCGGATATGATGCGCCGCCTCGAAGGCGGTGACCTTGATCTTCGGGTTCTTGGCAATCTGCTCCGACTGCAGCAGCCGGTCGCTCAGCGGCGCCAATTCCCTCGTGCTCTTCAGCGGATTGCCTGGCGTCACTATCCACCACAATTGGTCGAGCGCGAGGCGCCGCAAGGCAATTTCCGCCACCAGCGCATGGCCGGCATGCGGCGGGTTGAACGATCCGCCGAACAGGCCGACGGCGAGGCCTTTCTCGGCATGCGGCATGCGGAGGTAGTGCGAGGGGATGGCGGGCTGAAGGGACGACAGCATGGTGCTAGGCACCCCCCTCTGCCCTACCGGGCATCTCCCCCGCAAGGGGGGAGATCAGCAGCTTCGGCAAAGGCACTTTTCTTGCAACGTTAGTGATTGGCGAAAGCGGAAGAAAAAGCTGATCTCCCCCCTTGCGGGGGAGATGTCCGGCAGGACAGAGGGGGGTGTCTGGGCTCAATGCCTCAAGCCCTGACGCGAATGATTCAAGGCCTCACCTGTCCCGACCCGCGCACGCGGTATTTGAACGAGGTCAGCTGTTCGACGCCAACCGGTCCGCGCGCATGCATCTTGCCGGTGGCGATGCCGATCTCGGCGCCCATGCCGAACTCGCCGCCATCGGCGAACTGGGTGGAGGCATTGTGCAGGAGAATCGCCGAGTCGATCTCGTTGAAGAAGCGCTGCACAGCCTCTGCATCCTCGGCGATGATCGCCTCGGTGTGATGTGAGGAGAACGTCTCGATATGGTCGATGGCACCGGCAATCCCGTCTACCAGCTTTACCGCGATGATGGCGTCGAGATATTCGGTCACCCAGTCGGCATCGGTCGCCGGCTTGGCGTCGAAGAACAGCTTCATCACTTCCTGATCGGCATGGATCTCGCAGCCGGCTGCGCGTAGCGCGTCGAGGATCGGCACCAGATGCGTGGAGGCCACCGCGCGGTCGACCAGCAAAGTCTCTGCAGCGCCACAGACACCGGTGCGCCGCATCTTGGCGTTGACGGCGATCCTGACCGCCATGTCAAGATCGGCCGAGCGGTCGATGTAGAGATGGCAGATGCCTTCAAGATGGGCAAAGACCGGCACCCGCGCCTCGCTCTGGACGCGCCCGACCAGGCTCTTGCCGCCCCGCGGAATGATGACGTCGAGATTGCCGGAAAGCCCTTTCAGCATCTCACCGACGGCGGCGCGGTCAGTGGTCGGCACCAGCTGGATGGCGTCTTCGGGCAGGCCGGCGGCCTTCAACCCCTCGACCAGGCAGGCATGGATGGCGGCGGATGAATTGAGCGAGTCCGAGCCGCCGCGCAGGATCACCGGATTGCCGGCCTTGAGGCAGAGTGCGCCGGCATCCGCCGTCACATTCGGCCGGCTTTCATAAATGACGCCGACAACGCCGAGCGGCGTGCGCACGCGCTCGATCTGCAGGCCGTTGGGGCGATCCCAGGCGGCAATCACATCGCCGACCGGGTCCCTGAGCCCGGCGATTTCACGGATGCCATCCGCCATGGCACGGGTGCGCGCCGGATCGAGCTTCAACCGGTCCATGAAGGAGCCGGACAAGCCCGATTCGTGTCCGTTAGAGACATCGATGGCGTTGGCATCGAGAATCTGCTGCTGGCGCGCGATGATCGCGTCGGCCATGGCGAGAAGTGCGGCATCCTTGGCGGCGGCGGTCGCAATCGCCAACGGTCGGGCGGCCGCGCGGGCGCGGCGGCCGATATCAGCCATCAGCGCGACGGTGTCATCCCCGGATTGTTCATGCAACTTCAGCATGTCTCATCCTCCGCTTACCTCGCCCCCGGCCCATACCTGGCCGGCAGCCCGTATCTGGTCACCCGGATCGCTCACCACCAGATCGTCGCGGTGGATCATCGCAGAGCGCGCCTCGTAGCCGAGCACGGTTTCGATCTCGGCGGTCTTCAGGCCTGCGATCCTTACGGCATCGGCGGCATCATAGGCAACCAGCCCGCGCGCGATCTCGCGCCCTTCGGGCGACAGGATCGCCACCGTGTCACCGCGTGAGAAATTGCCGCTGACCAGCCTGACGCCCGCCGGCAGCAGCGATTTGCCGGACAGCAGCGCACCGATGGCGCCGGCGTCGACGGTGAGCCGCCCGGCCGGTTCGAGCTGGCCGGCGATCCAGGTCTTGTAGCCTTTCACCGGATTGGCGCTCGGCCTGAAGAAGGTGGCGCGCTCGCCACGCTCGATCGCCATCAGTGGCGACAGCCTGGTGCCCGAGGTGATGATCATGGCGGTGCCGGCGGCGGTGGCGATCTTGCCGGCATCGAGCTTGGTGCGCATGCCGCCGCGCGACAGTTCGGAAGCGGCCGCCCCCGCCATTGCTTCGATATCGGGTGTAATGCGGTCGACCACCGGAATGAATTTCGCAGCGGGATCGCGCGCCGGCGGCGCCGTATAGAGCCCGTCAATGTCGGAGAGAAGCACCAGCAGGTCGGCGCCCATCATGGTCGCCACCCGGGCCGCCAGCCGGTCATTGTCGCCATAGCGGATTTCGGAGGTCGCCACCGTGTCGTTCTCATTGATGACCGGCACCGCCTTCATCTTGAGCAGCGTCGAGATCGTCGCGCGGGCATTCAGATAGCGACGGCGCTCCTCGGTGTCGCCGAGCGTCAGCAGGATCTGGCCCGATTTCAGCGAGCCCTTGCCCAGCGCATCCGACCACGCGCCGGCCAGCGCGATCTGGCCGACGGCCGCAGCCGCCTGGCTTTCTTCCAGCTTCAATGCCCGTTTGCCGAGACCGAGAATGGTCCGGCCGAGCGCAATGGCGCCGGAGGACACGACCAGGATCTCGGCGCCGCCATTGGCCAGCACTGCAATATCCTCGGCAAGCGAAGCCAGCCAGTCGCGCTTCAGGCCGCTGGTGCGGTCGACCAGCAAGGCCGAACCGATCTTGACCGTGATGCGCCGGTATTTTGTCAGCGACTGCGCCGTCATCGCTATCGGTCCCAGCGGGTCTCGACGGGAGCGGCAGCCCTGTCGCGCGCTTCGCCGACAACCGCCATCAGCGCGCGCAGCACCGCTTCGACGCCCTCGCCGGTGGCCGCCGACAGCAGCATCGGCGCGCGGCCGGCAGCGCGTTTGAGCGACGCAACCTTCTTCTTGCGCTCATCGGCGTCAAGGATATCCACCTGGCTGAGCGCGACGATTTCGACCTTCTCGATCAGCCCATTGCCATAGGCGTCGAGCTCGGCGCGCACGGTCTTATAGGCTTTGCCCGGATTTTCCTCGTGCGCCGAAACCAGATGCAAAAGCACACGCGTGCGCTCGACATGGCCGAGGAACCGGTCGCCGATGCCGACACCCTCATGCGCGCCCTCGATGAGGCCCGGAATGTCGGCGATGACGAATTCGCGCGCATCGATCCGGGCAACGCCGAGACCTGGATGCAGCGTGGTGAAGGGGTAGTCGGCGATCTTTGGCTTGGCCGCGGTGACGGTTGCCAGAAAAGTCGACTTGCCGGCATTGGGCAGCCCGACCAGGCCGGCGTCGGCAATCAGCTTCAGCCGCAGCCAGACATTCATCTCTTCGCCGGGCTGGCCCGGATTGGCGCGGCGAGGCGCCTGGTTGGTCGAGGTTTTGAAATGCTGGTTGCCGAAACCGCCATTGCCGCCCTTGGCCAGCAGGAAGCGCTGGCCGACCACGGTCAGGTCGCAGATCAGCGTCTCATTGTCCTCGGCAAACACCTGGGTTCCGGCCGGCACCTTGAGCGTCACATCGGCGCCCTTGGCGCCGGTCATGTTGCGGCCCATGCCGTGGACGCCGGTCTTGGCCTTGAAATGCTGCTGATAGCGATAGTCGATCAGCGTGTTGAGGCCGTTGACCGCTTCCAGCCAGACATCGCCGCCGCGGCCGCCGTCGCCGCCATCCGGGCCGCCGAATTCGATGAATTTTTCGCGCCGGAACGACACAGAGCCGGCGCCACCGTCGCCCGAGCGGATATAAACCTTGGCTTGATCGAGAAATTTCATTGGACTACGCAGTTTCTGTTGGCCTTGCGGCTTTGCTATAGATCTTGCGCCTTGCTCTAAACCAAGGCGCGGCCAAGGGCGAGGCCGTTTTGCGACTAAAGCGCCGGATGCCCTTTTGTCGGGGACGCGGTAGCAGTGTTCGCGGACGGAGCTTGAGGGGCGCGGGAATGAAGGTTGTAAGCTACAACATCCAGTACGGTATCGGTCTGGATGGCCGCTACGATCTCGGCCGCATCACCGAGGCGGTTCGCGGCGCCGACGTGATCGCGCTGCAGGAAGTGACCCGCAACAATCCGAGGAACGGCAACCGCGACATGGTGGCCGAGATCGGCGAGGCGCTGCCCGAATATTTTGCCGCCTACGGCAGCAATTTCGAGGTCAATGTCGGCTCGCGCCTGGAGGCCGGCCGCGCCATCACCACCACTTTCCAGCTCGGCAACATGGTGCTGTCGAAGACACCGATCCATCTGTCGCGCAATCTGCTTTTGCCGCGCAGCCGTAGCCTGGAGGCGATGAACTTCCAGCGCGGCGCACTCGAGGCGCTGGTCGAGACCCCGCTCGGCTTCATCCGCTTCTATTCCACGCATCTTGACCATCGCAGTCCGGTTGAGCGCGCCAGCCAGATCCGGTTCCTGCGCCAGCGCCTGTTGAACTATGCCTTCGAGGGCGGCGGTCTCTCCGGCATTCCCGAGATCGGCCTGCCGGACCTGCCCTATCCCGAAGCCTTCATCGTCATGGGCGACTTCAACATGCTGCCCGGCTCGGCCGAATATGTCGAACTCGTCGGCCGCCCGGATCATGAATTCGGCATGCCCTTGACCGCCGATCTCGCCGTCGACGTCGCCCAGCGCCTCAACACGCCGGACGTCGTCACCTGGGTCGATCCCACGCGACCCGAAGACACAAGGCGCCACAAGCGCATCGACTACATCTTTACCTCGGCCTCGCTCGCCGGATCGCTGAAGCGCCTGCGGGTCGACCCGCAAGCGGTCGGTTCGGACCATCTCCCGATTTGGGTCGAGATGGGCTGAGTTGAGTCCGATCCACAACCAACGTTTCCAAACCTGTCGTTTGGAGGCACGCGCCTAGGTGTGTTGAGATTCAGGTCAGGCCGAGCCGAAAACACTGGTTTCGAGAACCGGAGCGGAGTGTACTTAAGTACGTGCACCTGAAGCGCATAAACCCGCGTTTGCAGGCCGGCCTCACCTGAATATCAAAACACCTAGAAATGCACCCAGTTTCGAAGACTGATCCAGGTCTTTCTGTCCAGCCGGTACCGCTCGACCGGCACCTGGCCGGCGACGATCGAGTTCAGCATGCCCTGGCCGGCATACTGGAAGCCGCATTTGTGGATGACGCGGCGCGAGGCCGGATTGATCACCCGCGTCGAAGCCTGCAGCACCTGGATCGAGGTCCGTTGGAAGGCGAGGTCGACCAACGCGTGCGCGGCCTCCGTCGCATAGCCGCGCTTCCAATAGGGCTCGCCGATCCAGTAGCCGAGCTCCAGCCCGCGGTCGGTCATGTTGAGGCCGGCGCAGCCGACGAAAATGTCGGTGCCGGCGAGCGTCAGGGCGTAGGCGATGCCGGCCCGGCGCGACCGGGTCATGGCCAGGAAGGCGCGTGCCTCGGCCTCGCCATAGGGGTGCGGCATGCGGGCCAGCATCTCGGCGACATGACGGTTGTCGGCAAGCTCGACCAGTTGCGCGATGTCGGCTTCGCAGGGAGCGCGCATCACCAGCCGCTCCGTGGCCAGCACCGGGCAATCTATCGCGTAACTTTCGTCTTCGGTGTCTTCCGCTTCGGCAACCATTCGACGTCCTCCAGGCAAGAAAAAAGGGGAGATGGAAAACCCATCTCCCCTGATCCTTTTCCTGGCTCCATTCACTGGTTTGGCCAGACACCGGTTCCCGAGATGGGCGCCGGTTTTATAGTGCGGAACCGGCTACTCCGCGGCTTTGGTAATCGGGTTGACCGATACGTAGGTTCGGCCGTTGGCTTTTTTGTTGAAGGTGACTGCGCCGGTCTCGAGCGCAAAAAGGGTGTGGTCCGTGCCCATGCCGACATTGACGCCGGGATGCCAGGTGGTGCCGCGTTGACGGATGATGATGTTGCCCGGGATGACGGCTTCGCCGCCGAACTTCTTCACGCCCAGACGCTTGGAATGCGAGTCGCGACCGTTGCGCGACGAGCCGCCAGCTTTCTTGTGTGCCATCTAACTAACTCCGATGCGCCCTGGGGCGCTTGAATGGTCTTATGAACGCGTTCGCGTTCCGTTTCAAGTCCGATCCGGCAACCTTGTCGCCGGTTCGTTTTACTTCTTCGCCAGTTCCTTGGCCTGCTCGCGCCAGTCGTTGATCTGGTCGGTGCTGAAGGGCATGTGCGCGTCGATCTTGGCCACGTCCTTGTCCGACAGCTTGGCAAGCTGGGCGAAGGTGGTGATGCCCTGCTCGTGCAGCTGGCCGGCGGCAACCGGGCCGATGCCCTTGATCACGGCCAAATCGTCCGGCTCGCCCTTCGGCGCCTTGAACAGCGGCGCGGCGACGGCGGTCTCCGTCTTGGCTTCATCCTTCGGAGCAGCCTCGGCTTTGGCTTCCTTCTTCGCCTTGGCTTCCTTCGGCGCGGCCTCAGCCTTCGCCTCGGGCGCTACGTCAGCCTTGACTTCATTGGCTTCCACCTTGGCTGAGGCCTTCTTGGAAGGCTTGGCGCCACCGAGCAGGATCTCGGCGATCCGCACGGTGGTCAGAAGCTGGCGGTGGCCGATCTTGCGGCGCGAATTCTGCCGGCGGCGCTTCTTGAAAGCGATGACGGTGCGGTTCTTGCCCTGCTCGACGACTTCCGCCGTGACCAGAGCGCCATCGACGAACGGGGCGCCGAAGGTGACATTTTCGCCTTCGCCATGGGCGAGGACGCTGCCGATTTCGACGATATCGCCGACATTGGCTTCGAGCTTCTCGATCTTCAGGAGATCGTTGGCGGCAACGCGATACTGCTTACCGCCCGTTTTAATGACTGCGAACATTTTTTGCCTTTCGCTGTTCGGTCGGCCTCGATGAGCCGCGTCACGCGGTTCGGCCGTCTTTTTGTCAGTCTGCGGGTTCGAAAAACAAGCGGCGTGGAAGAACCCTCCACGCCGATTGCGCGCTTCCCCTAACCGAAGGTTCGGTACGAGTCAAGGCAAGCGGGCGGAATCCTTGGCCACGCCGCCTCCTTGCCGCCCCCGATCTCTCCGGTCGAGGACCGGTTGGCCCCATCTGCCGACGTGGCCGCAACGCAGCCCTCCAGACAGAGCCCGCACAGGAAGCTGAATTCCCCCGCGGATTTGGCCTTGTAACCTGCCCGCCCAGCCGTTATCTAGTGCGCCGCGCCGGCAACGGCCGACCATGACCGCGGAGAGGTGGCAGAGTGGTCGAATGCACCGCACTCGAAATGCGGCATGGGTGCAAGCCCATCGGGGGTTCGAATCCCTCCCTCTCCGCCATATAAATAAGCTAACGGTTTGTTCCTATTTAGCTTTTTTGGAAGGAATGCCCGAGGATGCACCTTTGGCTGCACCTTAAGGAGTTTTGCACGTCTGGCGGCAGCGCCCTATGCCCGCCTAGCGGAAGGCGTTACTTCGTTCAAGTCACCTTCCGCTAATCCGAATGTTGAACCATAGTTCGCCGTCCCTTTCACCCGAGGAAACAAGGTCATGGCGATCGGTCTTTGCAAAGTGCGGTATGTCGATCTTGGCAAGGGGGTCAGTACAAAGGATAAGCATTTCCGTACCCTCAGCCAGGGTCTTAGCTGCTCGCCTCGCCCGGAGCACAGGCAATGGGCAATTCAGACCACGAGCATCAACTTCAAAGGGAGCCCATGACGGCTTTGCAGGCATAAATGGGCTCATATCATTGCTTCCACGTCTGAAAGAGACAGATAGAATCCATGTCCACGGACAAGGTCTTCTCCCGGCCGCTTAATAAGCATGTCACCCCGGCCCAATAGGTCTTCGGCGCCCGTGTCATCCAAGATGATCTGCGACTCGGAACTTTTCTGCACCGTTAGAGCAATGCGCGATGGAATGTTGCTTCGGATCAATCCGCTGAATGTCTTCGCGTCCGGACGCTGTGTGGCAAGTACCAGATGAATGCCAGCCGCGCGGGCTGCTTGAGCAAGGCGGACAATTTTCGATTCGACGGTACGGTCCTGGATAATCAAATCGGCCAGCTCATCAATGAAGGCGACGATGAACGGAAATCCGCCCGCCTTCTTGCGCGCATCGAGGACATTGTTCACGCCTAGCGCCTTCATCCGCGCATAGCGGCTGTCCATTTCAAGAACAAGCGCGTCGATCGCGTTTCGGGCCTCCGTGATTCCGGACGTCACTTCATCGTTCCAGAGATGCTTGCTGCCGCTATAGACAGGAAACTCAACCTGCTTGGGGTCGATCAGACACAGCCGAAGAGTGTCGGGCGTGTGGCGATAAATAAGCGACACGATCAGCACGTGCATGCAAACACTCTTGCCCTGCCCAGTTGCACCGCCGACAAGCAGATGTGGAGCGGTAGCGAGATCGAAATGGATCACGTTCCCCGTCACTCCCTGGCCGGGGAACACCTCCAGTGTCGACGCACTACGCGGAACACCGTTCATGGCGGATTCCAGCTCGCGACGGCCGGCATTAATCCACGTTGATCGAGGACGCGGAACATCAAGCGCAACCGTTCTCGCCTCATCGGAAGGTCCAATAGTGGGCATCATATTTTGCAAGTTCAGCGCCAGTGCCAATCTCTCTAGTCCCTTACGAAGACGATCGAGCTGGTTTACGTCACGCAAGAGGACGCGGTATCGCGAAACTCGGGGACCATGGATGACACCCCTGACCTCAGCGCTCACACCAATATCAGACAATGCCTTTACCAGCTGGTTGGAGATGTCTTCAGACGCAGCCAGTGGCGCATCCGACGTACCTGACCGCAAAGGATCTGAAGGATATTCCGGGAGGTCCGCGCGGCGATTTAGCAGCATGCTGATAAAGGCATCATAGTCTTCGTTTACATCGCGCCAATCGTTCATGAGCAAGGCTGCGCCGCGATGCCAGTGCCCGCGAACTGCTCCCCTGAATGCGTCCATGCTATCCATTGGAGCGCCACCATGCTGAGCCGCGTGTGTAGCCAGTAGTCCAACCCAGGTCGCAACGTCGCTTTGCGTGAAAAGTGATGTCGCTGGAATCTCCAACCCCTTTGCGTCCACGCCATCGTCAGGGAGCGGCCCTCCGGAGAGAGAGCGCCCTATTGCAAGTCTTGCCACATTGGCCTTAGTCGACAATCCAAGCCCTTCCATAAGAGCCTTAGTCTTGCCGTCAGCGTCAGCGCTGGTCCGAAACCGGGACGACATAATTTGCTGAATGGTAAGGGCATTCATTCGGCGGCTTCCATGAAATAACGGTCTTCGCGCGCACTTGTTCGACCGACACCGTCACCAACATCCGTGTGCTCCAGCAAATAGGTCTTGGCCACATGCTTCGAGATACGGCGATGAAATTCCACATCGATTTCCTTATCTTGGCTCAGGAGGATGACCTGCCTGCTCTCGTCGCTTGTCCAAAACTGAAGGATGTTGTGACGGTGGCGACTGTCGAGACGGCCCAGCGGCGTATCGACAACCAGTGGCGCCTTGATTCCGGACACTTTTGCAAGGCCAGCGATTAGTGCCGTGGCAAATATCTGGTTCTCGCCTGCCGAACGGTCAAAGGTGATGGGCTTGCCTGACTTGCCGAGGATTTGTGCGGTTCCGTCATTGGCGATGGCGATCTTCGATACTTGATCCTTGTGCGCAAGCTGGCGGTACACCTGCGTCATTGATGACGCGAGTTCCTTGACCTTGAGAGGAAAGAGGGCCGGAACTAGTTCTTCAATCGCGGTGCGGATACGCACCGACTTCTCTATAGTCGAACGCGCTGGGGAGGATTCGTCCAACTTTTTTCGTCGCGTTCGTAATCAGCCCGTTGCGTGACGATCTGCGTTTCGAGCGCGGTCTTACGGCGCTCGTCAGAACGAATTTCCTCGTCAAGGGCATCGCCCCTTTGCTGCACCTCTTTAAGTTGTTGCGTGAGCGCAGCGAGCGTGCCGTCCCGGTCGATCCCTTCGAGCTTGGATATCTTGCGACCGAGGTCGTCTATGCGCTGCGTGAGCTGCGCATGTTCGGACAAAAGGTCCCCAACCTCGCGTTGGCTGACAGCAATCGAGTCCAGAAACTCCAAGGTTTTGGCTCGGTCCTGAAATCCCAAATATGAGTGTATGATCCTTTCCGCGCAATCATCCGGCGGAGGGTAAAACAGGCAGGCCCATGCCGCGTCGAGCCGGGCTCTCAATGCAGCCATCTGCTCGTCCGACAAGGGCGGCCGAATAATAGGACTGGCTTGCGCTTCCAACGCTGCACGGAATTCATTTTTTCGTGGCTCAAGCGCCTGCTTCTCCCCTTCCCATTTGAAGAATCGAACTTCGGCCTCAAGCTGTCGGCGCATGGCCTCAAGAAGGGGCTTAGAGGCGAGATGAAACGGAAGGCGGCCCGACAGTATCTCTTCCTGAGCGCGCATATTCTCGCGCTGCTTCACACGAAACTGTTCACGCTCTTCGACCAGTTCCTTGTACGTGGCGGTATCACCCCCACCCCCGCCTGCCGACGTGACTCTTTCAAGAAGAGACTGGAATTCGTCGGCGAGAAGCCGCTTCTGTTCCCTAGCTGCATCAATATGATGGCTGAGCTCCTGATCTTGCTTTTCATGCTCACTCAAACTGCGCTCTAGTTGGCCGAGCCGTTCTTCATCGACTGTGACAACGCCCTGACGCCGCGAGTTCTCGAACTGCCGCAGCCGGTCCGCGAGAGAGCGTAAAAGCACGACGCCTAATAAGCCTTCGAGCCCCTGCTTTACCTGCTCGATGCGGCTTTGATCTGCGAGCTTCTTTACTTCTTCGCCATCAAAGAAAAAGAAGGGAGCAATGTGGGCGGGCACGAAAAAGTCGTCCAGCGTGTCTGCAAGATTGAAGCCGTTCTTGCCGTCAGACCGCGGCATGTCGGGCACATTGCGTGTTATCGTGCGTACCGTGGCCTCTTCGTCGGTCCAACTGCCATTGCTCCGAAAATACCACTTTCGGGTGATTTCAATGGCTTTCGCTTTGCTCCGGTTGACGGTGACGCGAACCAGCATCGTGTCGCGCCCGTCTCGAAGAGCCTCGCCATTGAACGCCTTCTCTAGAAAAGTCGGGTAGCCTCGGACGTCATCCGTCTTCAATCCGGCGCGGGCCAGATGCGCCATAGCGTCCTTGCCATAGAGGCAGAGATAAAGGGCCTCCAGCACCGACGTTTTTCCATAGCCGTTCATCCCGCCGATGAGGACAACATTCTTACCGTTGGCAGGCTCAGGGAAAATGAACTCCTGGTGCTGGTAAGACTTAAAACAAGTAAGCTCAATCTTCGAGATCCACATGGCCCCGGTCCCCTTTGATTCAGTCCATGCGCCCAAGTATTTCTTCAATTCGTGGATAAATTCCTGATGCTCGCTCTTGATGCTGGCGCTCTCGTTGTAGGGTAACTAGCTCGGTCAAGACGTCGATGGGGATCTTGTATTGATTGCATATCCGTTCAAGTATCGCGAGTGCATCCTCATCTGCCCATAGCGGGAGGTCGCTCAAAGAATTTTCCGCCATATTTTCATCAGACACTGGCCAAACTCCCACTGTTTTGCAGCTCATCAGCCCAAATCTGACGAATCTGACGTATCTCAGATTCAGAGATCAGCTCCCCGTCGAAGTTCTCTTGAATCTGCATTAGCCTGTCAAATATCTCCTTTCGAGCGGCAATGGTGAAGGGTCCAGGGATATGCCTGCCATTGACGTCAAAGGTGAGTCGGCCGTTTCGACGAAAGGCTTGCCGCATATCCGTTCGGTTGCGGATGGACTTCAACCAATCGCGGAACTCTATCAGAGGCTGATAGTAAAACATCCCAGAGTCGACGAACCCCTGCAGACTCTTATCCTTCTCCACAACAGTGCAAGTCCAGCAGCCAAATCTGCTGTTTGATGTTCCGCAGCCGGGCGCTTCGTCAGCAGAGAGGACTACAGGGCATTCGCCGCCCTCCGAATCTCGATAGAGCTGAATTAACGAAGCGTGGCTACCGCCCCATGGCGCATGGGTAGTGCCAAGAATTTCCCAAACTTCGTCGATTGCGAGGTCCAGGATGGGCCGGAAAATAAAAGCTCCCGGCAGTCGGTCATGCTCCGATAGATTTTCGCCGCGCATGTTGCGGCGACGATCTATCGATCTCTGCCTGCTTTGGCTTTCGTCGCGACGAACGCCAAGGACAACAATTGCTGCACCCGAAGCAGAAACTTGGCGCTTGATGTAGCCGCTAGTCGGTTGAATTTTTAGCCGATCCGTGCACCAGCGCATCGTCATATTTGGGCTTGGATAGCCTTTGCCGATGAGAAGGACCCAAAACGTCTTGTCAGGGTCGGGATGAGTGCGCGCTACAGTCATAGGAAAACCGAGCGCTATGGCAGCATCCTCAATCTGGCGTGTCACTGTGTTGAGGTGCGACATAACCAAAGGCGACTCGACGAGCGTATCGTTGGATACGATGTGTATCGGGCGCGTGCGCTGGGATGGCCTAATCCCCATCAACATCTCGAAGATAGCATGAGTTACGAGAGTGCTGTCTTTCCCGCCGGAGAAGCCAACGATCCATGGAAATCTCTGGCTTTCAGAAAGGTATTCTTCCCTTACGTGATCGACCGTCGCTCGCCAAAGGCCCTCTACCGTAGCCGATTGATCCGCTTCTCTTACCGCAATACCCATGTTCGACTGGCTCACTTTGCTGGTGCACGCACTTCTGTTCGCTGATTTTGGGCGGCAGCTCCCTACGACCCAATCAGCAACTTGTGGGGTTGCCCGTCCTTGAAAAGGACGACTCGCTGCCACCTTACGTCCGGCCTCGACAACAAGTCCGCCGCCTCGCTGATTGACGACGTTGTCAGCCCGGCACCGGCAGCGAGGTCCTTGAGTTCTTCAAATGAGACGGCGTAAATACCACGCTTTGGATCGGTAGGGCCCAGGCGTAGCGTGACGTATAGCAGCCCGTCATCCTTAAGCAGTTCTAACATGCGTCGGATGGCGGCAGCACGATCGGCGCTCGGCAAATGCATCCAGACCGCACTTAAGATAACCAGATCATACTTCCGTTGCTGCACTCTGGCGAGTGTCGGCAACCGATCCTGAAGCCAACTAATCTTCTCGGAGTCATGAAGTCTCTGGGCGAGCTTTAGCATGCCGCTGGATGGTTCAACGGCAACCACAGTATTACCCTCCACAGCCATCCAGGCCGCATCACGACCACTGCCTGCCCCAATATCGAGAATATCCAAGGGGGCCGATGCGCGGAGTGCGTCGGCAAGTTCAGGGTGTGCCCTCTCAAAGGGCATCGATTCATATGCGTCAGCCAATTCCTCGGCGCGGGAGTCATAATAGGCAACGGCTTGCGACTTGGATGCGTACACTTGGATTCCTGTAACAAAAAGCTGTAGTAGACTGACTGCAGCAGCGCCACCTAGCACCCATTGGAAGACCCTCTTCACAACCGTCCGGCCTGAGAAGAGGCCATCACCGCAGAGTTTCCCGTCGCCTTCCGCCTTCACGAACCCATTGGGATAGGCGGCTTCGAACCATTTCAGATAGCCGCCCATTATGAATCGTATCCGGCTTAGTGCAATGAGCAACCCGAAATTGCCCGCCGCTGCAAGGGCGAGCAAGCAAGCCTGCGTGAACATAGATGATTGAGACGTGGAGACACCGTACCACAGCCCGCCCGTGAGAGTCATGGCTATCAACGGAACTTGCCACATCAGCGTATTCAATGAGCGGAAATGTTCCGCGTTTTGATTGTAAGCCGCTAAAAATAGCTCGTCCTTCTTTTCTTGTCCTTCGTTCACAACGCTCCCCACGAATCAACACCTTCAACATATCGTACGTCAGAATGTGCGACACGAATGCTTCGGATTGGAGCTTTCCCCGCAGAACGTTGGGAACTGTCACCCATCTATCGGGGAAGGGCATTTTCGCTTGAACGGAAGTTTCTTTCCACCATGGGAAATTCCGGTTCGATGCTCGTGCCGATCTTCGATCGGCCGCTGCTAGAGCAATGTCAGGAAACCTGTGAAACGGTTTTCCGTCCGAGTTTGCGTTGAATCAAAGAGACAAAGCGTTTCGCCGTTCCGTGAAACGGTGAAACTCTCTAGGCAACGAGGCCTTGCCTGACCTGGTCTATTTCTTCGATCGGGACCGGATGCCCGGTCAGGAAGCCCTGCATCAAATGTACCCCCAGGCGCTGCAGCAATATGTACTGCTCCTCGGTTTCAACGCCCTCGGCGAGCACGACATGGCCGAGATTGCGAAGCAGTCCGACCATGTCCCGCAACAGGCTCAAGCCACGAGACGTCTGGCAATCATGGAGGAAGCTGCGATCGATCTTGACCACGTCGAATTTGAAACGGCGCAGCCATGTCAGGCCGGCAAATCCCGTTCCGAAGTCGTCCAGCCAGATCTGGACGCCCAATTTTCGCAGCCGCTCCACGTTTCTGACCGCTTGCGCCTCCAGAAAGATGTCACTGCCTTCGGTGATTTCGATGGCCAGTCTCTGGGGCGCAAGGCCGTGCCTGCCAAGGATTTCGGTGATCCGGAGTGAAAAGTTGGGAGCCTTGAGCTGAAGAACGGATACGTTCACCGTCACGACCGAGCCCAATCCGTATTCCGCCATGTCACCGCAGGCTCGATCGATCAGCCATGTACCCAGTTCCACGATCGCTCCGGTCTGCTCGGCAACGGGTATGAATACGGACGGACTGATCATGGTGCCGTCGAAGTCGCATACACGCATCAGACTCTCGTGCCCCAGCACGCGGCCCGACGCCAGCTCGCGAATTGGCTGGTAAGCGACAGAAACGAGCTGGTTGGAAACTGCCACCTTCAGCAGTTCTGAAAGATTTTCGCCGGAGCGATCCTGGCTGGTGGCGTGCGGGTCGTAAATCGTGAACGTAGCCCGACCGGCAAACTTGGACGCGTAGAGCGCGCGGTCAGCTTCCTGCAGCAGGATTCTAAGCTCTATGCTCTGATCGGCGCGCGTCAACGACGCCCCGGCACTGATCGTGACGATGTTGAGCTTGTCGCCCCGATCAGGGTGGTAGATATCCAAATCCTCTACAGCGCGACAGAATTTCTTCGTTATCTCATGAAGGTGAGCCCGCCCGGTGACCTTGCAGAGAATGACGAATTCTTCTCCGCCATAGCGGGCCGCGATGGCGTTGTTGGCAGCCGCCATCTCGGAAAGGACATGGGCGAGTTTGATCAGGCAATCGTCGCCGGCCTGGTGACCAAGTCCGTCATTAAACCTTTTGAAGTAGTCGACGTCGATCAGAATGAGCCCTATCTCGTCGTCGTCCGCGGCCCAGTCTTCGCGCAGCTCCGAGAATTCTCGAATGATCGCCCTGCGGTTCTTCATTCCCGTGAGCGGATCGGTGTCGGCGATTTCAGTTAGCTTTTGCCCCTTCTTGATAGCAGCCTGCTCCTGGAATTGTGCCCGAAGCGCGTGCAGGAAAGTCTGGTACCGCTCCAGACTCAGCCGCCAGGAAAGATAAAGCGACAAGACGAGGCAGTTCACGAAATAGGCCGACAACACGACCCGACCGGCGATGTCGGCCTGAAGGGAGAACATCGCGGCGTACACAAAGCTTGCGGCGACCGTCGCGGAGGCAAGGGCTGAAAGCCAAAAACGGAAGTTGAAGAACAGATTCGCACCCAGGATGAACACGGTGCCAAAAACCATGAAATGGGAGAGGGCATCCTGATGCTCTGTTCCAACAGCGGAGACGAGCCACCCAAGGGCACCGGATACAATCGCCAGCGCTGCTACAAGGTGCAAGGTGGCAAGGGCAAAGCCCCGTCGGGCGACAAATTCGACAAGCGCAAGGGAGGTGATCCCTAGCGTAACGCGCGTCAAAACAAGCCGGCCGGCGACATCCGGAAAGAGAAACCAATCGAAAAGGCCATAGGCCACATAGCTGAATACAGCAGCCGCAATACCCCATCGCACAAGACTGCGATTCTCATCGGCATCCTTCTGCAGGAACAGTGCCAGCAGTTCCGGATCGGCGGAATGCCACCGCGGACGTCCAATCGCTGCCGCCACCTTCTGGGCAACGTCCTCGCTCAGTTGCATCGCAACGCTCCTCCGCGATCTGCAGTAGCGAATGCAACAGCCGACGTCGCCTGCGGTCGGGGAATGAAGGCGTCCCTGTCCGCAAGAAAAGTCAGATGTCGCTAACCGAGGGTAAACGGGCGGTTCGGATTTAGCCAGTTTGCAGGATTGATGGCCGTTCCATTGATTAAAATTTTACTTAAATTTTATTAAAATTGTTAGCATTGGTTGGCGGCGCACCTATGCTGCTGGCCGGGGACCGGGGCGGTAAACCGGAGAGTAAACGGCATGCCTATCAAGCCAAAACTGCAGCTCGACCAATACAGCCTGGTCACCACTAGGCTGATGAAGAAACATGTTGCGACCTCCGAAGAGGCGGCTGACTCCGACGAGTTGAGGGACAGCACGGCCCAGCTCGCCCTGATACTGGACCTTGCTCATCAAGCCTTTGCGCGAAACAAACCGGCCGCCCCCGTCGTCCATCGTTTGGCGGGGCGACTCCACAAGCTCCGCCGGCAGGTTGCTACCGCGGTTTGGCAGAAACTCGTTCCTTTGGCTCAGCAGCATCGGGTCGCGGAATATTTGCTCCAGGACCCGTTCACGCGGTGGTCGGTCGAAAAACCGCGCGGGTATTCGGGCGATGCAGGCCTGCTGGATATTTACTACAAGCATCCGATCGCCGACGAGATCGTGGCCTCGTCGACCTTACTTGGTCGGCAAATCTATGCGTACACCAGTGAAGCTGCCAGTTCGGTGGCGGGGCGCGAGCGGCGGGATATTCTGGCCAGGACCGTGGACGAGACGGCCAGCAGTGTGGAAAAGGCTGAGGTGCTGGCGATTGCCTGCGGCCACCTCAGGGAAGCCGAACGCTCCGACGCGTTGGCCAGGCATAAACTGCAGCGTTGGATCGGCCTGGATCAGGACCCCGTCAGCGTAGCCACGGTGAACCACGACTTTGCCGGCACGGCAGTCGAGGCAGTCCAGGGTTCCGTACGCGGCATCCTGCGCCGCGCCTACGCCCTTGGCACATTCGATCTCGTCTACGCATCGGGGCTTTACGATTACCTGCCGCGTGCCATCGGCGTCCGCCTGCTTCAAAGAGCCATGGAACTCGTCAAGCCCGGTGGCGAATTCCTGTTTGCCAATTTCAGCGACGAGATAACGACGGATGGTTACATGGAGACTTTCATGGATTGGCCGCTCATCCTACGTTCGGCCGACGATATGTGGGACATCATCAATGCCGCCCTCGGCGGGAGTCCTTTCGACGCGAAAGTCTACTATGGCTCGAACCGGAATATCGTTTACGGCAAGGTGAGGAAGGGCGATTTCTAACTAGGCGCGGGAATCGCGCGCGCATCCCCGTAACAAGGTAGGTCTGCCATGACGAGGCCATACCTTCGCCGGCTTTCCGGCGACGGGCGAGCAGGTCGTCCGGGCTGCGGGCGGCCTACGCCGTGTTCGTTCTGATTGCCGCCATACAGATGTGGCGGCGGTTCCAGCAGCACGACAGTGCTGCCCGCTCGGCGGGCTGCGTCTGGCCGTGTTGCTGGCACTGCCGCTGATCGCCAGGCTGTCGGTCGTGCAATGCAACGCGACTGGCCGGCCTGATCAGGCCTCGAAATAGCGGGCACGATCGAGATCGGCGATGAGCCCCGGCCCGGTCGGCTGCCATCCCAGTGCAGTGCGGGTCTGCTCACTTGACGCCGACAAGTCCCTGCCGATGAAATGCCCGAGAAAGCCGAAATGCGCAGCCGCGTCCTCGGGGCCTATGGAAACGACCGGCAGGCCGAGCCGGCGGCCGATGATCTCGGCGATCTCTTTGCTCGCCACGCCCTGTTCGGCAACCGCATGATAGCTGACGCCGCCCGCCCCCTTCTCCACCGCCAGCCTGTACAGGGTGGCGGCGTCGAACCGGTGCACCGCCGCCCAGCAATTTGCGCCGTCGCCGACATAGGCCGAGACGCCCTTTTCACGCGCAATGGCAATCAGCATCGGCACGAAACCGTGATCGCCCTCGCCATGGACGGTCGGCGCCAGCCGCACCGTCGATGCGCGCACCCCGCGCGCTGCGAGCGCCACGGCCGTTGCTTCCGAAGCGCGCGGCATGGCGGCCGATGGAGGCGCGGGTTTGTCGTCTTCGGTTGCCGGCCTTCCCTGCGCAAAACCGGCGAGGCCGGAGGTGACAAGCAGCGGCCGCTCGGAACCCTCGAGCGCCGCGCCGAGCGTTTCGATGGCGCGCTGGTCAACTGCGCAACTGGCGGCGAATCTCGAAAAGTCGTGGTTGAAGGCCGTGTGGATGACGCCATCCGATTGGGCAGCGCCGCTGCGCAGGCTGTCGAAATCTTCGATATCGCCGCGATGCGCCTCGGCACCCGCGGCCACGATCGACTCCGCACCTGCTTCCGACCGCGCGAGGCCAAGCACCTGATGGCCCGCCCCGAGCAATTCCTGCACAACAGCCGAACCGACAAAACCGGTAGCCCCGGTAACGAACACACGCATGATGATTTCTCCTTGGTTTTTGTCGAGGGCCGTACAGGCAGCCCGTTGCGAAGGAGATAGAAGTTTGAGATCATACGATCTATACTGTAAAATCTGAGATATCTTCGCAATCGTCCGAGAACGCTCATGGATCCGCTGTCAGACGTGCTGTCGCTACTGAAGCCGCGCAATTACCTGTCGGCTGGGCTGGAAACCGGTGGCGACTGGGCGATCCAGTTTCCTGACCAGCAGGCCGCCATCAAATGCGGCGCCGTGGTGTCCGGCCGATGCTGGCTGTCGGTCGAGGGCGTCCCTGACGCGGTGCGGCTGGACGTGGGCGACTGTTTCCTGTTGCCGCGCGGCCGCCCTTTCCGGCTTGCCAGCGATCTCGGCCTGACGACGGTCGATGCCCGAACGATCTTTTCACCGGCGCGGACCGGCGGCATCACCGTCCATAATGGCGGCGGCGATTTCCTCCTGGTCAGCAGTCGCTTCACGCTGTCCGGCGACCATGCCGGCATCCTCTTGCGGATGCTGCCGCCCATCGTCCACATCCGCGGCGAGAGCGACCATTCGGCGCTTCGCTGGCCGGTGGAGCGGATGATGCAGGAATTGCGCCAGCGGCGTCCCGGCGGCTTTCTCGTCGTCGAGCACCTCGCCCACATGATCCTGATCGAGGCCTTGCGCCTGCATATGACCGCGCAAGGCAATGTCGGCTGGCTGTTCGCACTGACCGACAGGCAGATCGGCGCGACGATCGGCGCCATGCACGAGGACCCTGCACATGGCTGGACGCTGCAGCAACTTGCGGAGCGCGCTAACATGTCGCGATCGACTTTTGCGCTCAGATTCAAGCAGACGGTCGGGGCCTCACCTCTGGATTATTTGACGCGCTGGCGCATGATGCTCGCCGGCGACCGGCTGATGCATTCCGGCGATCCGGTTTCCGTCATCGCGCTGGCGCTCGGCTACGAATCCGAAAGCGCCTTCAGCACGGCATTCAAGCGCGTCATGGGCTGTTCGCCGCGGCAGTACAGCCGCCGGGAGCCGGACCTGACTGCGCAGGCCGAACGCGATGCCGCCTGAGGCGGCGATCCGATCGCCTTGATTACCTTGCCCTTAGAGGCTGTAGCGCGAACGAAACTCGGTGAACGACATCGCCAGATGGTTCTCGTCCATGCCCTGCTCCCATAGCCAGACGGGCGCCGAAAATTCGGCGCGCCCCGTTCGTTTCATGCAAGCTGTAAACGTCGCCCGAAGCTCAGCGAACGCAATACGAATGGCGGTCTATTGCCTTCGCTGAATTCGGGCATATTAGCTGTATCTACGGCCGCCTCTGTGAAACCCTTCACCAGAACTGTCTAGGAGGCGCTTCGTGTCTTCCCACAAACGGACGGCCACTGGCCGCCCGTTTCGTTTCCAGCGACAGGATCAATAGCTGTCGACGTCGATGACGGCCTGGGCGAAAGCCTGCGGCGCTTCCTGCGGCAGATTGTGGCCGATGCCGCCCGCGATCGTCCGATGCTCATATTTGCCCGAGAACTTGTTGCGATAGGCCTTTGGGTTAAGGTGCGGCGCGCCATTGGCGTCGCCCTCCAGCGTGATTGTCGGCACGCCAATGATGGGGCCAGCGGCAAGCCGGTTTTCGAGCTCATTATATTGCGGATCGCCCGCCGCCAGCCCGCCGCGCCAGCGGTAATTGTGAATGACGATGGCGACATGGTCAGGATTGTCGAAGGCCGCGGCGCTGCGGTCGAAAGTGGTGTCGTCAAAATTCCATTTCGGTGACGCCGTCTGCCAGATCAGCTTGGCGAAATCATGCCGGTATTTGTCGTAGCCGGCCGCGCCGCGCTCGGTGGCGAAATAGAACTGGTACCACCAGTCATGCTCGGCGCTCGGCGGCAGCGGCACCTTGCCGGTCTTGATGTTGCTGACGAGATAGCCGCTCACCGAGACCAGCGCCTTTGCACGCTCCGGCCACAGCGCCGCAATGATGCAGGCGCAACGCGCGCCCCAGTCGAAACCGGCAAGGATAGCCTTGGGGATACCGAGCACATCCATCAGGGCTACAATGTCCTGGGCGACCACCGATTGCTGGCCGTTTCGCATCGTTTCAGCTGACAGGAAGCGCGTCGTGCCATAGCCGCGAAGATAGGGCACGATCACCCGGTAGCCCGCCGACGCCAGCAGCGGCGCGACTTCGACAAAGGCGTAGATATCATAGGGCCAGCCATGCAGGAGAATGACCGGCGGCCCATCGGCCGGACCAGCCTCGGCATAGCCGATATCGAGGACGCCGGCCTTGATCTGCTTCAGCGCGGCGAAGGTCGTATTCGCCCCCGGCGTGGGCAGGGTCGCCGCCTTTGCCGTACTGGCCAGTGCGCCGGCCGAGCCGGCCAGGCCGGCGGCGGCGAGGGTTAGGGCCGCCGTACCGAAGAAGCGGCGGCGGTCGTGGTTGATTTCGTCGGTCATGGTTTCTCCTACTGATTTGATACCGGCTGGAAAGGATGGCCCCGGTGTATCTCGCATGTGTTCCCATGCGCCGAAATTGAAAGCTGAAGTAGCAATCCGGCACCCGGACACACTGAGATACATTTCCAGCCGATCAGCACACATTCGGGATACGTCGTGCGCCTCTTATGCGGATATCGCGGGCCTCCTGGCCTTCGACGCAACGCTATCCTCCCTCAATGATCCCCATGACCACGATCGAAAAAGTTCTCTACACCGGCAAGACCCACACCACGGGCGGCCGCGACGGTGCATCCCGCAGCTCGGACGGCCACCTCGACATCAAGCTTTCACCGCCCGGTACCGGCGCCGGCACCAATCCGGAGCAGCTGTTTGCCGCCGGCTGGTCGGCCTGCTTCATCGGCGCCATGGGCCTGGCGGCACGCAAGATGAATGTCGCCTTGCCGTCCGATGTCGCCGTCGATGCCGAAGTCGACCTCGCGACATCGGAGGGTGGCTATCTGCTCCAGGCTCGTCTCAATGTCAGCCTTCCCGGTGTGGATCGGGAGACTGCCCGCGCTGTGGTGGAAGGGGCGCATCAGACTTGCCCCTACTCCAAGGCCACGCGTGGTAATATCGGCGTCACCATCGAGCTGGTCTAGCCAACTGGCAAAAACAACGGCATCGCAGCCGGCAGCTTATCGCGTCTCGCGGATACACTGCCGGCGGCGCTTGATGCACTTTCCCCAGGGAAAATGTACAGGTGACATCAGGCGAAGAAGACAGGAAGCATCCACGATGGATCATGTCGATCACATCCTGATCGTCGATGACGATCGCGAAATCCGCGAGCTGGTCTCGGGCTACCTCAAGAAGAACGGCCTGCGCGCCACCGCCGTGCCGGACGGCCGGCAGATGCGCGCCTTCCTCGAGACGGATTCCGTCGACCTCATCATCCTCGATGTGATGATGCCCGGCGATGATGGCCTCGTTCTGTGCCGGCAATTGCGCGCCGGCAAGCACAAGGCAACGCCGATCCTGATGCTGACCGCCCGCAACGACGAAACAGACCGGATCATCGGCCTGGAGCTGGGCGCGGATGACTATCTGGTGAAACCTTTCGCCGCGCGCGAGCTTCTGGCCCGCATCAACGCCGTGCTGCGGCGAACCCGCATGCTGCCGCCAAATCTCCAGGTGACGGAGACCGGGCGTCTGCTGAAATTCGGTGCGTGGCGTCTCGACACGGTGGCACGTCACCTTCTCGACGAGGATGGCACCGCGATCGCGCTCAGCGGCGCCGAATACCGGCTGCTCTGCGTCTTCGTCGACCATCCGCAGCGTGTCCTGAACCGCGACCAGTTGCTCAACCTGACGCAGGGGCGCGAAGCGGAGATCTTCGACCGCTCCATCGACCTGCTGGTCAGCCGCCTGCGCCAGCGCCTGCGCGACGACGCGCGCGAACCGGCCTACATCAAGACGGTGCGCAGCGAAGGCTATGTGCTGTCCACGCCTGTCGAAATCAGCGAGCCGGGCTGAGCCCGATGGCAAGTTTCCGGCGCTTCCAGCCCTGGCCGCGCACATTGCGCTCGCGGCTGTTCCTGATCCTGCTCGCCGGCCTGATCGTGGCGCAGGGTCTTTCCTTTGTGCTCCTGATCGCAGAGCGCTTCGCCTCGGCCCAGACGATCATGACCGATACGCTGGACAGGGATGTGAAGGCTGCGATCGCCATCCTCGACCGCGTTCCCGCGGCGGAACGGGCGCAATGGCTGCCGCTGCTCGACCGCAACACCTATCGCTATGAGTTGGGGCCAGGGTCGCCCGGGGTGCCCGAGCTGACCGGCAGAGGCCGGTTGATAGGCGCGACCATCAGCGCTGCAGCCGGCCCGCATCTCCTAGTGAGGGTCGAGGCCATTCCCGCTGACGGAAACCGTCTTCAGGCGCATTTGACGCTGAGCGATGGCGCACCGCTGACCATCGACGTCCACCCCTCGCTGATGCCGCTGGCGCGATGGCTGCCCTATGTGCTGGTGGCGCAGCTGCTTTTGCTTGTGCTGTGCAGCTGGTTCGCCGTCCGGCTGGTCATCCGTCCGCTTGTCGATCTGGCCAACGCCGCCGACAAGCTCGATCCGGGCAAGCCAACGCCACGTCTCAGCGAATCCGGACCTCTGGAAGTCGCGCATGCCGCGACCGCCTTCAATTCGATGCGCGAGCGCATTGCCGAGCACCTCGAAGAGCGCATGCAGATCCTTGCCGCGATCTCCCATGATCTGCAGACGCCAATCACCCGCATGAAGCTGCGCGCCGAATTGTCGGACGAGACGCCGGGGAAAGAGAAGCTGATGCACGATCTGGCCGAGATCGAGAACCTCGTGCATGAGGGCGTGGCCTATGCCCGCAGCGCCCGTGGCAGCCTCGAAAAGCCGTCGCGGATCGACCTCGGCTCCTTCGTCGAAAGCCTGGTCTATGATTACCAGGACACCGGCAAGGCAGTCTCCGCCGGCGCGGAAATCGATGCCGCGGTGGTGACGCGCCCGCAAGCGCTGCGGCGCGTCCTCACTAACCTCGTCGACAATGCGCTGAAGTTCGCCGGCGAGGCGGAGGTCTCGGCGGCAAAAGGGCTTGGCGACCACGTCGTCATAAGTGTGCTCGATCGCGGCCCCGGCATTCCGCACGACCAACTCGAAGCGGTCCTGCAACCGTTCTTCCGCCTCGAGCAATCGCGAAACCGGGACAGCGGAGGAGCCGGATTAGGCCTGGCAATCGCCTATCAATTGTCGCTTGCTATCGAAGGCAGGCTGGAGCTGAAAAACCGACCCTGCGGCGGATTGATCGCCGAAATCCATTTGCCAGATCGGATGCAGGCGAGCCGCAACGCGTAGTCACCCGCCAGCTTGATGTTCGGCAATGGCGCTCAGAAAAGCCTTGCCGAACTCCTTGAGCTTGGCCGCACCTACGCCGTTGACCCCGGCGAAATCGTCGAGGTCTTGCGGACGACGCTCGGCCATGTCGATCAGTGTACGATCCGAAAACACCACATAGGCCGGCACCTGGCGTTCCTTGGCCAGACGCAGCCGCAGCGTCTTGAGCGCCGCGAGCAGCGACGCATCTACATTTTCGCTCTGGGGGCTCTGCCCGGCGCGAGCCGCGCGGCGCGCGGCGCGCGTGCGCATCTCGACCCGATACTGGAACGGCACCTCGCCCCGGCCGAGTGCGTGGCCCTTGTCCGCGATGGCCAACCCGCCATGGCCGGCCGGGTCCGGCATCAGGAAACCGTTCGCGACCAGCTGGCGAATCATAGATTGCCAAAAATCCTTCTTGTGCGCGGCGCCATTGCCGAAGGCTGCCAGCCTGTGATGCCCCCTTGCCGCGATCTTTTCAGTCTCGTGGCCGATGAGGATGTCGATGACATGGCCGGCGCCGAAGCGCTCGCCGCTCTGCGCCACCGCCGCCAGGATGAGGCGCGCCTCGGCGGTGCCGTCGGTGCGCGGCGCCTGTTCCAGGCAATTGTCGCAATTGCCGCAAGGGACCGCCTCTTCACCGAAATAACCGAGCAGCACCTGGCGGCGGCACTCGGCCGTCTCGCAATAGCCGATCAGCGTATCGAGCCGGCCATGCGAGCGGCGCTTGTGCTCGACAGCGGCGTCCTCGTCGTCGATGAACATGCGGCGCATGCGGATATCGCCGAGGCCGTAAAGCATATGCGCCTCAGCCGCCCGCCCGTCACGACCGGCACGGCCGATCTCCTGGTAATAGGCTTCCAGGCTGCCGGGCAGATCGGTGTGGAAGACATACGCGACATCAGGCTTGTCGATCCCCATGCCGAAGGCGATGGTCGCCACCATGACGACGCCCGACAGGGTCATGAAGGCGTTTTGATTCGCATCGCGCGCCTCCTTGCTCATCCCGGCGTGATAGGCGAGCGCGGCGACGCCGTTCTTTTCGAGGAAGGCCGCCATCTCTTCGGTCTTCTTGCGCGACAGGCAATAGACGATGCCGCTACGCCCCTGATGGCGTTCGATGAAGTTGAGCAACTGCCGCTTGCTGTCCTGCTTGGGCTCGATGGCTAGTTTGATGTTGGGCCGGTCGAAGCCAAGCACCTGCGTTTCGACACGCCCGCCAAACAGCCGTGTCTCGATGTCTGCCCGCGTCGTCTCGTCCGCCGTCGCCGTCACCGCAATGATCGGCACGTCGGGAAATATGCCGCGCAGTTGCGAAAGGTCCTCGTATTCGCGCCGGAACGCCGGCCCCCACTGCGAAATGCAATGCGCCTCGTCGATGGCGATCAGGCTGACGTCGAGCTTAGCCAACGCATTTAGCATGCGCTCGGTCATCAGCCGTTCCGGAGCGAGATAGAGCAGACGCGTCTGCCCGGACGCAACGCGGCGCCATGCCGCGACATTGGCATCACGGTCGATCGAGGAGTTGATCGTATCGGCGGCGACGCCGGCAAGGCGCAGTGCGGCAATCTGGTCCTGCATCAGCGCCACCAGCGGTGAAACGACGATGGTCAGCCCGCCCTTGACCAGCGCCGGGACCTGATAGCACAGCGATTTGCCGGCACCCGTCGGCATGACGGCCAGCACATGGCGGCCACCAAGCAGCGCCTCCATCACCGCGGCCTGTCCGGGACGGAAAACGTCGAAGCCGAACACGTCCTTGAGGACGCGCCGTTTGGGATCGTGCGTCGGCACGCTTGTCGTCGATATCTGCATCACTGATGTTTCGATCGGCCGCCCGAAGCAGCGGCGTGGACAGAACGATTAGCGCAGCCCCTGCGTGACCACAACAAGCAGCAGCAACACCCCACCGGCGATCGACCTGGTCGGCATCGTTAAACCTATCTTCACCATGTTGCGGCAACGTCCAACCCTGCGGCGATGTTTCGAGTACCGCTGCGCCACGAGCGCACAGGCAACAACCCGCGCCTCCCAGGAGGCGCGGGTTTCCTGTTTCTGGAATTGCCGAAAAAGGTTCAGGCCAGGAAATCGGCGCGGTGCGGGGTAAAGCTGTCGACCAGGCGCCCGGCCTCCAGCGCCTTCACGCCGTGCACCAGATTGGACGGCACGATGAAGCTGCCACCGGTCTCGATTGTTTCGGTGCGGCCGTCGATGGTCACCTCGAAGCGACCTTCGGCGACATAGCTGGCCTGGACATGCGGGTGCGAATGCAGTGCGCCGACGCCGCCCTTGTCGAAGCCGAACTCGACCATCATCAGCTCATCGGTGGAGACGAGAACGCGGCGTCTGTTGCCGTCCGGCGTCGGCGTCCAGGCGCTCTCGTCTGGCTGGGCGAAAATCTTAGCTTCAATCATGACCATCTCCTCACCGGGCCAGCCAGCCGCCGTCCACGGGAACCACCGCGCCATGCATATAGTCGGACGCCGGCGCCAGCAGGAAGACAGCGGCATCGCCTATGTCTTCCGGCCCGCCCCAACGTCCCGCCGGAATGCGCGCCAGGATGGCAGCACTGCGGTCGGGATCGGCGCGCAACCCCTCGGTGTTGTTGGTTTCGATATAGCCGGGCGCAATGGCATTGACATTGATGCCTTTGGCCGCCCATTCGCAGGCAAGCAGCCGAGTCACGCCGAGCGCGCCATGTTTCGACGCAGTATAGGACGCGACGCGGATGCCGCCCTGGAAACTCAGCACCGAGGCTATGTTGACGATCTTGCCGCGCCGCCCGGGATCGGCCAGCACGTGTCTGGCAAAACCCTGGCTGAGAAAGAACAGTGTCTTCAGATTGACGTCGATGACGTCGTCCCAATCGGCCTCGGAGAAATCGACCGCATCGGCGCGGCGGATGATGCCGGCATTGTTGACCAGCCCGTCGATCGGGCCGGTCTTTTCCCAGACCTGATCGAGCATCGCCTTGGCGGCCGCATGGTCGGCAAGATCGCATCGCACCGCCTCGAACTGGCCACCGGCTTCCGCGACTTGTCTTTCCGTGTCGTCCATCACAGAGCGGCCGACGCCAATGACGGTGCCGCCGGCGCGCGCGAGCGAGACGGCGATGCCCTGGCCGATGCCAGTGTTCGCGCCGGTGACCAGGATACGCTTGCCGGCCAGGCTGAAGGAGGAAGGTCCGCTCAACGCAGTTCGCCCAGCGGCACCGGATCGACATCGGTATAGTCGACATTGTCGCCGGCCATCGCCCAGATGAAGGCGTAGTTCGAGGTGCCGACCCCGGAATGGATAGACCAGCCTGGCGACAGCACCGCCTCCTCGTTGGCCATCACCAGATGCCGCGTTTCGTCGGGCTCGCCCATGAAATGGAAGACGCGCGCCGTCTCCGGCAGGTCGAAATAGAGATAGGCCTCCATGCGCCGGTCATGCACATGGCAAGGGATGGTGTTCCACACCGAGCCCGGCGCCAGCTGCGTCATGCCGACGACCAGCTGGCAGGTCTTGACCCCATCGGCATGGATGAACTGGAAGATCGAGCGCTCGTTGCAGCTTTCCTTGCTGCCGAGATCGAGACGCTTGGCATCGCCGATGCGGATCAGCCGGTTGGGATAGGTGTGATGCGCCGGCGCGCTGAGCAGGTAGAATTTGGCAGGCTGGCCCGCATCGGCCGACGCGAACGAAACGTCGGTGATGCCCATGCCGAGATAGAGCATGTCGCGCGCCTGCAACGGGTGGGCCTCGCCATTCGCCGTCACTGAGCCGGCGCCGCCGATATTGACGATGATCAACTCACGGCGATCGAGAAAATTCTTGGTGCCCGTCGGCTTGATCGCTTCCAGCGGCAGCGGCGCTGCCGCCGGCACGGCGCCGCCGACGATCATGCGGTCATAATGGGCGTAGGTCAGGCTGACGCGTCCCAGCTGGAACAGGTCGTCAATATGGAAGTTGTGACGCAGCTCGTCGGTTCCCATGGACGCTGCGGCGACCGGGTCGATGGGGAAACGCGAGGTGAAATCGGTATGCGGGTGACTTTGAGACATTACTGCTCCGGCTGAAATGGTTATTCGGATGCCGCCGCCTTGACCGAGTCGGCGTAGAAGACCTGGCGGGCGTGCAGTCGCTCGCGGTAGCGCTGCTGGCTGGCCGTGAGATGGGCGCGCATCGCCTCGCGCGCGGCCTCCGCGTCGCCTGACGTGATCGCGTCGAGGATCACCAGATGCTCGCGCTGCAGTCCGCGCTGATAGCTGTCGGATTGCACCAGTTCGGTCGACCAGGGCGAGGTCACGTCGCAAGGAATGGCGCGGCGTCCAAGCACATCGAGCATCTCGACATAGAACGGATTGTTGGTGGCGCTGGCGATTGCCCGGTGGAAGGCGAGATCGGCCGGACCAGTCGGCTCGCTGTTGAGAAGCAGCCGTTCGAATTCGAAGAACGCTTCCTGGATCGCTGCTTCCTGCGCGGCGTTGCGGCGGATGGCGGCGAGCCCGGCCGATTCGATTTCGACGGCCAGGCGCACTTCGAGCACATTAAGCGCGATGGAATCCTTGCTGCCCATGTCGGCGGCGAGCGCGCCGAACATCGTTGAGATGTGCTCGGTGACGAACACGCCTGCGCCCTGGCGCGCCTCGACCAGCCCGTCGGCGGCGAGCTTGGCCAGCGCTTCGCGGATGACGGTGCGGCTGACGCCGAACGTCTCGGTCAGCTGGCCCTCGGTCGGCAATTTGTGGCCGGGCAGGATCTCGCCCGCCTGCAACTGCCTGCGGATCGTCGCAACGACGGTCTCCGACAGTTTGGGTTTTCTCTCGACCCTGAGATCAACAGCGCTATCCGATGCCATATCGCACCCCTGTTTGAAGACGCCTATTTGAAGACGCCCTATTTGAACACGCTCGGCAACCAGAGCGAAATCGCCGGAATATAGGTCACCAGCCCCAGGACCACGATGCCCGCGCCATAGAACGGCCAGATCGAGCGCATCGCTTCCCAGACCGTAATCTTGCCGACGGCACAGGCGACGAACTGCACCGTGCCGACCGGCGGTGTGTTCAGGCCAATGCCGAGATTGAGGATGGTGATGACGCCGAAATGCACGGGATCGACGCCGTAATGGGTGACCAGCGGCAGGAAGATCGGCGTGCAGATGATGATCATCGGCCCCATGTCCATGAAGGTGCCGAGCAGCAGCATCAAGACGTTGAGCAGAAGCAGCACCACCAGCGGATCGGTGGAGATGGCGTTCATGCCTGCGATCAGCAGCACCGGCACTTTGAGATAGGCCATCAGCCAGCTGAACGAGGCCGCCGTGCCGATGATCAGCAGCACCATCGAGGTCGTGCGCACCGCGCCCTTTGTGGCATGGACGAAATCGCCCCAGGCCATCGACTGGTAGACGAAGACGGTGACCAGCAAAGCGTAGATGATGGCGATGCAGGAGCTTTCCGTCGCCGTGAAAATGCCCGAGCGAACGCCGCCGAAGATGATACCGATAAGCAGAAGTCCGGGGATGGCGATGACCGCCAGCTCGCCGACACGCGAGAAGCCGGGAAAGGCCTCGACCGGGTAGCCTCGGCTGCGGGCGACGAAATAGGCAGTGACCATCAGCGAAGCGGCGAACAGCAGGCCAGGCAGGATACCGGCGGTGAACAGGTCGGCGATCGAAATCTTGCCGCCGCCGGCGATCGAATAGATGATCATGTTCTGCGACGGCGGCAGAAGCAGCGCGATCAGCGCCGCCATTGAGGTCACGTTAACGGCGTAGTCGGCGCCGTAGCCGCGCGCTTTCATCTGCGGGATCATCAGCCCGCCGACGGCAGCGGCTTCCGCCACCGCCGAGCCGGAAATGCCGCCGAACAACGTCGCGGCGATGATGTTGACCTGACCGAGCCCACCGCGGACATGACCGACCAGCGAGCCGGCAAAGGAAACGATGCGTTGCGCGATGCCGCCGCGCACCATCAGGTCGCCGGCAAAGATGAAGAACGGGATCGCCATCAGCGAGAACGCCGACATGCCCGACTTCAATTGCTGGAACACCACCAGGGGCGGCAGGCCGAGATAAAGCACGGTGGCGAAGGACGCCGCACCCAGGCAAAAGGCGATGGGCGTGCCGGCAAACATCAAAAGCGTGAAGACGCCAAACAGGATCCAGAGTTCCATCTAGGCCTCCTGCACGGCCGGCATTTCCGGCACTTCCTCGAGATTGATATCCTTGTCGATGTCGGCGCCGGACCAGCGCAGCGCGATGCGTTCGGCCGAGAACAGGCAGATCAGAAAGCCGCCGGCAACCAGCGGCAGATAGTCGAAACCGCCGGGAAGTTCGAGCGCCGGGATGACAGTGTGCCAGGTCAGCCCGACCAGCTTGCAGCCGTACCAGACCATGCCGAAGCCGAAGCCAAACGCGATCAGGTCGGACAGGGTGCGCAGCGCCCATTTGCTGCCCTTGGGCAGGATATAGAGCAGCACGTCGAAGCCCATATGGTAATTCTCGCGCACGCCGACGGCAGCGCCCAGGAAGATGAACCAGTTCATCAGCATGATGGCGGTGACTTCGGTCCAGCTCGGTGACGCGTTGAGCACGAAGCGGGAAAACACCTGGTAGGCAACAAGCGCGGTCATGGCGACCATCCCGATGCCCGCGAGATAGAGCGCACCGTCGCAAATCTTCGAAAGCACCGCGCTGAAGCGCGGTGGCGCTCCGCTCCTGGCCGTTCCCGCAGTCATCCGATCCTCCCGGTCTTTCCGTCCCCTAAAAGCGATTGGCGGGGCGGCGCCATGCCGCCCCGCCAGAAAATCACTTGGTCGCCTGGATGCGCGTCGCGAGGTCCTTGAGCTCCGGCGTCTTCAGATACTTGTCGTAGACCGGCTTCATCGCATCGATCAGCGGCTGCTTGTCGATCTCGCTGACCTTGACGCCGGCCTTCTCGACGATCTCTCGCGACTTCTTCTCCTGCGCGTCCCACAATTCGCGCATCTTGACGACGCTATCCTTGGCCGCCTGCTTGACGATCGCCTGGTCTTCCGGCGTCAGTCTGTCCCAGCTCGATTTCGACATCACCAGCACTTCCGGCACGATCTGGTGCTGGTCGACGGTATAGTGCTTGGCGACTTCGTAGTGCTTGGCGGATTCGAAGCTGGGCCAGTTGTTCTCGGCGCCGTCGATGACACCGGTTTCGAGCGCCGAATAGACCTCGCCATACGCCATCGGCGTGGCATTTGCGCCAAGCGCGTTGACCATATCGACGAACACGTCGGACTGGATGACGCGGAACTTCATGCCTTTCAGATCGGCGATCGAGGTGATGTCCTTCTTGGTGTTGTAGAAGGAACGGGCGCCGGAATCGTAGAAGGCAAGGCCGACCAGATCATGCGTCTCGAAGGCCTTGAGGATCTCGTCGCCGATCGGCCCGTCCATGACATGGCGCATGTGCTCGACCGAACGGAACATGTAGGGCAGCGACGGCACCGCGGTTTCCGGCACGATGCCGTTGAACGGACCCATCGAGACGCGGTTCAGATCGATGACACCGGTCTGCGTCTGCTCGATCGTGTCCTTTTCCTCGCCGAGCTGCGCCGAATGATAGACCTCGACCGAATAGCGGCCGGCGGTGCGCTCCTTGATGAGCTCGCCGAGATATTTGACCGCCTCGACAGTCGGATACCCGTCCGGATGGGTGTCGGCCGAGCGCAGTACGGTCTGGGCGCCGGCAACGCCGATCATCAGCGAGCCGAAGGCGAATGTGGCTGCCACCAGTTTTGAAAAATGCAACATGACTGTCTTCCTCCCTTTTAAAATTCACGCGCCCGGCTCACAGCCGGTACGCCTTCTTGGCAAGCGTGTAGGCAAGCTCCCGCGCCAGCTCATGCGCCTCGTCCTCACGCAGCCGGTGCTCGGCGACGAGACGGGCGAGAAAGGCGCAGTCAACCCGGCGCGCCACATCGTGGCGGGCGGGTATGGATGGAAAGGCGCGGGTGTCGTCGTTGAAACCGACAGTGTTGTAGAAGCCGGCGGTCTCGGTGGTCATCTCGCGGAACCGGCGCATGCCTTCCGGGCTGTCATGGAACCACCAGGCAGGCCCGAGCTTCAGCGCCGGATAGACGCCGGCAAGCGGCGCCAGTTCGCGCGCGTAGCTGGTCTCGTCGAGCGTGAACAGAATGATGGAGAGGTCGCGCTCCAGCCCGACGCAGTCGAGCAAGGGTTTGAGCGCCGCGGCATAGTCGGTGCGGGTCGGAATATCGAAGCCTTTGTCGCGGCCGAATCTCTGAAAAATTCCGGGCGAATGGTTGCGCCATGAGCCGGGATGGATCTGCATTACCAGCCCGTCGTCGCGGCTCATCTTGGCCATCTCGGTCAGCATCTGGGCGCGAAACAGCTTGCGCTCGCGCTCGTCGTCCGAGCCGCGGCGGATGCGGTTGAACAGCTCTTCCGCCGCCGCATCGGAAAGATTGGCGGTCTCGGCCGTCGGATGGCCGTGGTCCGATGAGGTTGCGCCGAAGCTTTTGAAGAAAGCGCGGCGATTGCGATGCGCGTCGAGATAGCCGGCCCATGTGCCGGTGTCGCAGCCGGTGATCTCGCCCAGACGATCGAGATTGGCCGAAAATCCTTCGAAGTCGGGATCGACGACAGCATCCGGCCTGTAGGCAGTGATGACGCGGCCCTGCCAGCCGCTGTCGCGGATCGTCTTGTGCCATTGGAGATCGTCGAGTGCGCCCTCGGTCGTCGCGATGACCTCGATGTTGAAGCGCTCGAACAGCGCGCGTGGGCGATAATCGTCGCGCTGCAAAAGCGCCGCGATGGTGTCGTAATGGCGGCTAGCGGTGCTGGCGTTGAGCGGCTCTTCGATGCCGAACAGATGCTCGAGCACATGGTCGAGCCACAACCGCGTCGGCGTGCCGCGGAAGAGGTAATAGTGCTCGGCGAAGCGCCGCCAGATCGCCCTGGGATCGGTCTCGACCGGCGAGCCGTCGAGGGTCGAGACGCCGAGATCTTCCAGCCGCACGCCCTGGCTGAACAGCATACGGAAAATGTAGTGGTCGGGCACCACCAGCAATTGCGCGGGATCGGGGAATGGCTCGTTGAGCGCATACCAACGCGGATCGGTGTGGCCGTGCGGGCTGATGATCGGCAGGTCCTTGATGCCGGCATGGAGATCGCGCGCGATCGACAGCGCGCGCCCTTCGGCGGCAAAAAGCAGATCCGGATCGGTCAGTCCCGCCACGTCGTTCCTCCCAGGGGCGATATCGGTAGGATTGGAAAGAAATAATGTCAACATACAAAAACTGGATTGTTGTATGATGACTTTTAACCGGCGTCAGGTCATTGTGCGGCGGAAGAGCGGATGTTACGCCGCTAGCAGATCCCGCCCCGCACACCATCCAGCGACAAGCCGCGCCATGACCAGCAGACGCCTTTCCAAAGCAACAGTGCAATCCTTGCCGGCCTCGGTCGCGGTCCCCCCCTATGATCGCGCCAGTGTCGCCCCAGGCATGGTCCATCTCGGCGTTGGAGCCTTCCACCGTGCCCATCAGGCCGCCTATGTCGATGACTGCCTAGCGGCCGGCGAGACCGGCTGGGGCATTGTCGGCGTCTCGCTGCGCAGCCCCGACACGCGCGATGCGCTGACGCCACAGGACGGGCTCTACACGCTGGCGGTGCGCGGCAGCGATGGCGAAGCGCTGCACATTATCGGCTCGATCCAGTCGATGCTGGTCGCGCCGGAAGACCCCGGCGCGGTGCTGGCCGCGCTGACCGACCCGCGCACCCGCATCGTCACCCTGACCATCACCGAAAAGGCCTATCTCAGGGCCGCCGACGGCAGCCTCGACGAAAACCATCCCGATATCGTCCACGATCTGGGCAATCCCGGATCTCCCAGGACAGCGCATGGATTCCTGGCGGAAGCGCTGGTGCGACGCCGGGCCGCCGGCACGCCGCCCTTCACCGTGCTGTGCTGCGACAACCTTCCGGCCAATGGCGCCACGCTGCACCGGCTGCTGGTCGGGTTTGCAAAACTGCGCGATGCCGGCGCTGCTGCTTCAGGCGACGCTGCCCTCGCCGGTCATATAGCCGATGACGTTGCATTCCCATCGAGCATGGTCGACCGCATCGTGCCGGCAACCACCGATGCCGACCGGGCGCGCATCGCGGTCGAACTCGGCCTCGAGGACGCCTGGCCGGTGATGACCGAACCGTTCCGGCAATGGGTGATCGAAAACAGGTTTCCAGCCGGCCGCCCGGCCTGGGAGAAATTCGGCGTCACCATGGTCGAGGATGTCCGGCCGTTCGAGGACATGAAGCTTCGGCTGCTCAACGGCGCCCATTCGGGCATCGCCTATATCGGCCTGCTCAGCGGCCACGTCACCGTCGACCGCGCCTTCGCGGATCCCGCGATCCGCGCGTTCGTCGACCGGCTCTGGGCCGAGGCCATCCCGACATTGCCTGGGGATGCCGGGCTCGACACGTCAGCCTATACGGCCGAACTTGCCGAACGTTTCTCCAACACAGCGCTTGCCCACCGCACGGCGCAGATCGCCAATGACGGCAGCCAGAAATTGCCGCAGCGCATTGTCGCTACCGCCATCGCGCGCATCCAGGCCGGCCTGGTCCCGGAGCATCTGACGCTGGTGATCGCCGCCTGGATCGCCGCCTGCGAGGCGCGCGGCAAGGACCTGCCGGAAGCCCACTTCACCGATCCGCTCGACGCGACGCTGGCCGCGCTCGGAGCGCAGCCGACGCTGGAACGGGTGGTGACGGTGTTTGACCTCGCCGGCTTCGCCAGCGGCAGCCCCGAGCGCCAGACGCTGATCGAACTGGTTGCCGCCCATCGCGAGCATATCCTGCAGGGCGGGGTGGCGCTCGCGCTCGCGGCACTGGGTGTACCGGGAAAGACCAGGTGACCTGACGTCGCCCGGATACAAAAAGCCGGGCTTAAGCCCGGCCTGTTTCATACCTTTGCCCGACCATGACCTCTCGGATCACGTCCAATCATTCTGCGGCTTACGCCGGCAGCAGCGCGCCTTCGAGCGTGGTAAGCTGGCTAAGGAACTGCTCCGCCTTGCTGCGGCTCTGGTCGTCCTTGGCGTCGGCGGCGTCTTCCTTGGCTTCCTGGATGCGGCGGGCGAGATCGGCGCGGTCGATATCGCCGACGGCGACCGCCGATTCGGCCAGCAGCGTGCAGCCGGCCGGGACGATGTCGGCAAAGCCGCCGAACACCACATAGCGCTCTTCCTTGCCAGCCGCTGTCTTCAGCGTGACGACGCCCGGCTTGATCGTGGTCATGACCGGCGCATGGTGCGCCATGACTGTCATTTCACCTTCGGCGCCTGGAATGACGACGGACTCGACCTGCTCGGAAACCAGGAGGCGCTCCGGCGAGACCAGTTCGAACTTGAAAGCTTCAGCCATGTCAATTTAGTGAGTAGGGAATAGTGAGTAGGGAGTAGGGAGAGGACAGCTGTCCTGATCACCCGGCCGCTATTCACTACTGACTACTGACTACTCCCTATTGCCTTGATTACGCTGCTTCAGCCGCCAGGCGCTGAGCCTTCTCGACCGCTTCGTCGATGCCGCCGACCATGTAGAAGGCGGCTTCCGGCAGGTGATCGTAGTCGCCGTTGCAGAGGCCCTTGAAGCCCTTGATTGTGTCGGCGAGGTCGACCAGCTTGCCCGGCGCACCCGTAAACACTTCGGCGACGAAGAACGGCTGCGACAGGAAGCGCTCGATCTTGCGGGCGCGGGCCACCGTCTGCTTGTCCTCTTCCGACAGCTCATCCATGCCAAGGATGGCGATAATGTCCTGCAGCGACTTGTAGCGCTGGAGGATCGACTGCACCTGGCGGGCGACGGCATAGTGCTCCTCGCCGACGACCAGCGGATCGAGCATGCGCGAGGTCGAGTCGAGCGGATCGACGGCGGGGTAGATGCCCTTTTCCGAGATCGCGCGGTTGAGCACGGTCGTCGCGTCCAGGTGGGCGAACGAGGTCGCAGGCGCCGGGTCGGTCAAATCGTCGGCCGGCACGTAGATCGCCTGCACCGAAGTGATCGAACCCTTGGTCGTTGTGGTGATGCGTTCCTGCAGCGCACCCATGTCGGTGGCCAGCGTTGGCTGGTAACCCACGGCCGAAGGAATACGGCCGAGCAGCGCCGACACTTCAGAACCGGCCTGCGTGAAGCGGAAGATGTTGTCGACGAAGAACAGCACGTCCTGGCCCTGGTCGCGGAAATATTCGGCGACCGTCAGGCCGGTCAGGCCGACGCGGGCACGCGCGCCCGGCGGCTCGTTCATCTGGCCATAGACCAGTGCCGCCTTGGAGCCTTCGCCGCCGCCCTTCTTGTTGACGCCGGACTCGATGAACTCGTGATAAAGATCGTTGCCCTCGCGGGTGCGCTCGCCGACGCCGGCGAAGACCGAGAAGCCGCCATGCGCCTTGGCGACGTTGTTGATCAGCTCCTGGATCAGAACCGTCTTGCCGACGCCGGCGCCGCCGAACAGGCCGATCTTGCCTCCGCGGGCGTAGGGCGCCAGAAGGTCGAGCACCTTGATGCCGGTGATCAGGATCTGCGCTTCCGTCGACTGTTCGACATAGGTAGGCGCCGGCTGGTGGATGGCGCGCATCTCGATGCCGTCGACCGGGCCTTCTTCGTCGACCGGCTCGCCGATGACGTTGATGATGCGGCCGAGCATGCCCGGGCCGACCGGAACGGTGATCGGCGCGCCGGTGTCATAGACGTCCTGGCCGCGAACCAGGCCTTCGGTGGAATCCATGGCGATGCAGCGCACGGTGTTTTCGCCCAGATGCTGGGCAACTTCGAGCACCAGGCGGTTGCCGACATTGGAGGTTTCGATGGCGTTCAAAATGGCCGGCAGATGATCGCCGAACTGCACGTCGACGACGGCGCCGATGACCTGGCGAACCTTGCCGATGGCGCCGGTCTTCTTGACGGCAACGCTCGTCGTCTTCGCTGCCGGGGCCGCGGCCTTGGCGGGCGCGGCCGCCTTCTTGGCCGGAGCGGCCTTCGCCGCTGCTGCCGGAGCCTTTGCGGCCGCTTTGGGGGCCGTCTTCGCGGGGGTCGCTGCTTTCGCCATCGTCTTTACCCTTCTCGTCCTTTGTTTCTCACGCTCCATCAGAAGGTCGATGACCTCCTGGCGGTCGCGCCTAGAGCGCTTCGGCGCCCGAAATGATTTCGATCAGTTCCTTGGTGATCTGCGCCTGCCGCTGGCGGTTATAGGTGATCGACAGTTTGTTGATCATGTCGCCGGCATTGCGCGTTGCATTGTCCATGGCGCTCATTTTGGCGCCCATCTCGCCGGCTGCGTTTTCGAGCAGCGCGCGGAAGACCTGGACCGAGATGTTGCGCGGAATGAGGTCGGTGAGGATCTCGCCCGGCTCCGGCTCGTATTCGTAGACGGCATTGCCACCGGCGGTCGCTTCGGCGGGAGCCGAAGCCACGCCGGCAGGAATGATCTGCTGCGCGGTCGGAATCTGGCTGATCACCGACTTGAACTGCGAATAAAACAGCGTGCAGATATCGAAGCCGCCTTCGCCGAACAGATGGATGATCTTACGGGCGATCGCATCGGCATTGACGAAGCCGAGCTTCTTGACATCGCGTAGGTCGACGCGGTCGATAATCAGCGAGGCATAGTCTCGGCGCAGAATGTCGAAACCCTTCTTGCCGACGCAGATGATCTTGACCTGCTTGCCGTCGGCCAGAAGCCGGCGGATATGGTCGCGGGCCAGACGTGCGATCTGCGAGTTGAAGCCGCCGCACAGGCCGCGCTCGGCCGTGCAGACGACGAGCAGATGCACATCGTCCTTGCCGGTGCCGGTCATCAGCGCCGGGGCATCGCCGCCGCCGCCGATCGCCTGCGTGATATTGGCCAGCACCGCACCCATCCGCTCGGAATAGGGACGCGCCGCCTCCGCTGCTTCCTGCGCGCGACGCAGCTTCGCCGCGGCGACCATCTGCATCGCCTTGGTGATCTTCTGCGTCGCCTTGACCGAGGCGATACGGTTACGAAGGTCTTTTAATGAAGGCATGCTTCAAACCTGATCCCGAGCGTCCGGCTTCTTCTCAAGCGAAGGTCTTGGCGAAGGCGTCGATCTCGGCCTTCAGCTTGGCGCGCAGATCGTCCGACAGCGCCTTTTCCTTGCGGATGCCGTCCAGCACGTCCTTGCCGGCCGAGCGCATATGGCTGAGCAGGCCGCGCTCGAACTTGCCGACCTGGTTCAGCGCCAGCTTGTCGAGATAGCCGTTGACGCCGGCGAAGATCACCGTGACCTGCTCCTCGACCTTGAGCGGCGAGAACTGCGGCTGCTTCAACAGTTCGGTCAGGCGCGAGCCGCGGTTGAGCAGGCGCTGCGTGGCGGCGTCGAGATCGGAGCCGAACTGCGCGAACGCAGCCATTTCGCGGTACTGCGCGAGCTCGCCCTTGATCGAGCCGGCGACCTGCTTCATCGCCTTGATTTGCGCCGACGAACCGACGCGCGACACCGACAGGCCGACGTTGACCGCCGGACGGATGCCCTGGAAGAACAGGTTGGTTTCGAGGAAGATCTGGCCGTCGGTGATCGAGATCACGTTGGTCGGGATGTAGGCCGACACGTCGTTGGCCTGCGTCTCGATGATCGGCAGCGCGGTCAGCGAACCGCCGCCCAGATCGTCGTTGAGCTTGGCGGCGCGCTCGAGCAGGCGCGAATGCAGGTAGAACACGTCGCCCGGATAGGCTTCGCGACCCGGCGGGCGGCGCAGCAAGAGCGACATCTGGCGATAGGCGACGGCCTGCTTCGACAGATCGTCATAGCTGATCAGCGCATGCATGCCGTTGTCGCGGAAATATTCGCCCATGGTGGCGCCGGTGAACGGCGCCAGGAACTGCATCGGCGCCGGATCGGAAGCTGTGGCGGCGACGATGATCGAATATTCAAGGGCGCCGCGCTCTTCGAGAACCTTCACGAACTGCGCGACCGTCGAGCGCTTCTGCCCGATGGCGACGTAGACGCAGTAGAGCTTTTCCTTTTCCGGCCCGTTGTCGTGCACGGCCTTCTGGTTGAGCATCGTGTCGAGGATGATCGCGGTCTTGCCGGTCTGGCGATCGCCGATGACCAGCTCGCGCTGGCCGCGGCCAACGGGGATCAGCGCATCGATGGCCTTGAGGCCGGTCGACATCGGCTCGTTGACCGACTTGCGCGGGATGATGCCTGGCGCCTTGACGTCGACGCGCTTGCGTTCGGTCGCCTTGATCGGGCCCTTGCCGTCGATCGGATTCCCGAGCGCGTCGACGACGCGGCCGAGCAGGCCCATGCCGACAGGCGTATCGACGATGGCGCCGGTGCGTTTGACGATGTCGCCTTCCTTGATGTCGCGGTCGGCGCCGAAGATGACGACGCCGACATTGTCGGCTTCGAGGTTGAGCGCCATGCCGCGGATGCCGCCGGGGAATTCGACCATTTCGCCGGCCTGGACATTGTCGAGGCCGTAGACGCGAGCGATACCGTCACCGACGGACAGCACCTGGCCGACTTCGGAGACCTCGGCCTCCTTGCCGAAATTCTTGATCTGGTCTTTGAGAATTGCGGAAATTTCCGCGGCGCGGATGTCCATCAGCCGACCTCTTTCAGTGCAAGCTTGAGCGAATTGAGTTTGGTTTTGAGCGACGTATCGATCTGGCGCGAGCCCATCTTGACCACCAGCCCGCCGAGCAGCGACGGATCGACGGTAACAGTGATGGCCACGTCCTTGCCGGCGACGCCTTTCAGCGCGGCCTTGAGTTCGGTCTGCTGGGCAGCCGTCAGTTCATGCGCCGAAGTGACCTCGGCTGATGTCTCACCGCGCTGTTCGGCGGCGATCTTGCGAAAAGCCTTGATCATGCCGGGCACCGCGAAGAGCCGGCGGTTGCGGGCGACGACGCGCAGGAAATTGCCGGTCAGGCCGGTGATGCCGGCCTTGTCGGCGATCGACGCGATTGCCTTGGCCTGGTCCTCGCTGGAGAACACCGGGCTGTTGATGAGGCGCGTCAGGTCGGCGCTGTCATCCAGCATCCTGGCGAAACTGTCGAGGTCGGCCTCGACCTTGGCCACCGAATTCGACTGCCGCGCAAGTTCGAACAGCGAACCCGCGTAGCGTTCTGCGACACCCGAGATTGGCGATGACGATTGAGCCACGGACCGTCTTTTCTCTTGTCTGAGGGGCCGCAGATTGTTGGCGCGAGCAAAAACTCTGGCTAAATCTTTGACCTTACTAAGTTTTTCCAAGCACGGAGGCGCGGCTTCCGCTATCCCCGGCCGAAAGTCGATTGCCGTCTAGCACAGGCATTTTAAGACCGCAATGCGTCGTCCCGCATGCTTTTCGGGCACTATTGTCGCATCCGGCCGCAGAGTTCAACCGAAGCCTTTGGATTGGCTGCCGATTCAGGGCAGAAAGCCGAAGACGAAGGCAAGCGGCAACGCGGCCAGGACGAGTTCGACGACGATCGACGCCCAGTTGAAAGGCGTGTTGGCGCCGTCCGACATCATAGACAGCAAACGGCCAAAAGCGGTGAACAGCCAGGAAAAGCCGAGTGCCATATAGAGCCACGGCTGCGCCAACAGAATGCAGCACAGGCTGACGCCGAGATAGAAGCCCGACATCCGGCCGCGCCCTTCCGCGATTGCCGCTGCCCTTTCGGGCCGGACCTGCAGCCGCAGAATCCGAAATGCCAGCCCTGGCGCGAGGAAAAACAGCAGACCGAGCGCCAAGGTGACGACGGCGCTGGACCAAGCCAGCCATTCGCCCTGGCTGGTCGGCCACGGAAACGCAAATTCCATCTTGCTTTCATCCCCTCACAGCAATGCCGGATGTATTGAATGTCGCTGCAAAAAGAAGTCAAGCGCGCGGCAGTTTTGGCACGCAATTCGTGAAGGAGCGGAAGGCTGTTTAGGCCGCGCGCGCGTCCGGCCAGCATCGTGGCCAACCTGTATTGTCAGGCGACGCCTCACTCCTATCTGCAGGACCGGTTTTGCACAGCCAAAGGCCCCGACACCGATCGCCTTTATTTCCTGACCGGGCACCTCAATCTGGCCGGCACGGAAGCAGATCGATGGAAGCTGAAAGTGGTCGGCAGCGGCAATGTCGCCGTGGCCGCCCAGCCCTGATCTCTGTTTTGGCCCTTCAGGGCAGCATGAATGCGACCGCCGCCTCGGCATGGATGCGCGTGGTGTCGAACACCGGAATGTCGAAATCGCGCTCGCCAATCAACATGGTGATCTCGGTGCAGCCCATGATGACGCCATCGATCTTCTCATCGCGTCGCAGACGGGCGACCTCGTCGATATAGGCCGCCTTCGATGCCGCGCTGACGATGCCCCGGCAGAGCTCGTCGTAGATTACCTGGTGCACCATGTCGCGCCCGGCCTGGTCCGGCACCACGGGCTGCAGCCCGTATTTCTCCGTCAGTCGGCCCTTGTAGAAATCCTGCTCCATGGTGAAGCGGGTCGCCAGCAGCGCCGGCCGCTTGACGCCGGCGCCCTTGACCGCGACGGCCGTGGCGTCGGCAATGTGGATAAGCGGGATCGACACCGCCGCCTGCACCCGGTCGGCGAGCTTGTGCATGGTGTTGGTGCAGATCAAAAGCCCCTCTGCGCCGCCCGCCTCCAGCTTGCGCGCCGCATCCGCCAGCAGCACGCCCGCACTGTCCCAGTCGCCATGATGCTGCCGGTCGGCGATTTCGGCGAAGTCGAAGGAATAGAGCAACAGCTTTGCCGAATGCAGCCCGCTCAGCCGCTCGCGCACGATCTCGTTGAGCAGGCGATAATAGATCGCCGTCGATTCCCAGCTCATGCCGCCGATGAGGCCAAGGGTTTTCATGCGCTGAGCCTCCAGCAGGACCGAACGATCTCTCTCACAGAAAAGCTTTACGGGTCGATGTCAACCTTAACGCGCGCCGTACCACGCTCTTCGGCCCGCCTCCACAAACATCACCGCGCGCCCGATTCGGTCATCCTCGCATTGGCGCCGAGATGATGCAGGCTTTGTGTCGTGTGCCTTGAACTCCAGGCAACCGGCGGATCGGGCAGATCGAGATCGAACTGTGCCCGCCCGAGCAGCGAATTGACGATCTTGGCGCTGCGCCAAGCCATCAGGCTGAGCTGCGGCTCGGCTATGCCATGGCTGAGCCGGCCGGCATTGAGCGCGTAGATCCGGCGGTCGTCGGGCCCGTCCCATTCGACCTCGAAGCTGGCGTTGAGCCTGTAATGACCGCGCTCGTCCAGCGCGATCCTGTTCATGAGCGGCGCCATGCAATCAGGAATGGCAAAGGCATAGCCGGTGGCCAGAACCACCGCATCGACGGTGCGCGTCTCGATGGCGCCGTCGAAGCCGTTGCGCATGATCAGCCGGTATTCGCTGCCTTCCCGCGTCACGTTCAGCACTTCGCGGTGCGGCGTCATGTTGACCGCCGTCGTTTCCTCCGAGAGGTGCCGCAGCGTGTAAAGCTGGCGATAGATCGCCTTCAGTGTGCTCGTCGATGCGCCGTCACCGGCAAGCAGTTGCTGTTCCAGGATCGTCTCACGCCGCCCTTGCGGCAGCCGATGGAAGCTTTCGACATAGCCCGGCGTGAAGAGTTCGTCGGTGAAAGGCGAGTCGTCCAGTGGCAGGAAATTCGGCCGCATCGAGATCCACTCGATTTCGCGGCCGGCGAAGCGGTCGGAGGAGATCAGATGCAGAAGCACTTCGGCGCCGCTCTGGCCACCGCCGATCACGGCGACACGCTGTCCGCTCAGGCGATCGAGGCGGTTGGCGGCCTGGGCGTTGTGGAAGCATTGATCGGAGGCCGCCGCCCGCGCCCAGGCGGGGATGTTGGGCACCAGCCCGACGGCAATGGCGAGATTGCGCGCGTTCACCTGCTCGCGGCCGATACGCAGCCTGAAATTCGTTCCGTCGAAGTCGATCCGGTCGACGGCGCTGGCGAAGCGCAGCGAAGACAAGTTCTCGCCGACCCATCCGAGATAGCGGGCGAATTCCGGCCGCGGGATGGCTGAGAAATCCGCGTTGAGGAATTCATAGAACCGCTTCTGCGCGACCAGATAGGACATGAACGACCATGGGCTGGTCGGATGCGTCGCGGTGACGAGATCCTTGAGGAAGGATGTCTGCAGTTCGACGCCCGGCAGCATCATGCCCGGGTGCCATTCGAGCCGCGTCGCCCTGTCGAAGAAGCGCGCGTCGACGCCGTCCACCGCATCGAGATGGGCGGCGAGGCTGAGGTTGAACGGCCCGATGCCGATGCCGGCGAGGTCAAGCGTATGGGTCATGGCGAACTCCTTGTGGAGCTGGCTGGGCTGATGGGAGATCGCCGGGCTGACTCGGGGTTAAGCGGATTGTCGAGCGGTGTGCCGAGGTCAGGCAGAGGGCGTTCGCCGCTGTCGCCGTACCCGATCGCGAACCGCACCTTGTTGATGGCGATGCGCGGAATCTTGGGCGCAAACAGATCGAAAAGCGCGAACCGTTCCGACAGATCCGGGTTCTGCGCCTGGTAGCGCCGGATGGCGCCGGCGAGGATGGCATAGAAAATCCTCTCGTCGAAGCGGTCCCAGGCGGCCAGCGCCTCGGACAGGAAGCGCAGGACGCTGACGATGTGGCCGGTCTGCAAATGCTGGAGAAGATGTGCCGGGGGCCGGCGCTTCAGCGTCGACAGGATTTTGGGGTCGAGGCCGGCCAGTTCGGGAAACGGCTGGTCGACGAGATCGAGGTCGCCCTGGAAATCCTTGACCGCCACGCCGAGAGGCGTCGCTCCGTCGAGGATGATGGTGACGTTCTGGCCATGGGCGATGAAGCCGACGCCGTAACGGCACATGAAGTGGTAGAGCGGCACGAAGGCCGTGGAGAACAGGCGATCGAGCCATGCCTCCGGACCAAGGCCGGACTGCTCCATCAGGGCGCTGGCGATCGGCCTGCCGTGGGCGTCGCGCTGCGGCAGGGCGCCCATCATCATCGGCCGCTGGCCCGCTGTCAGATCCTTTTCGGGGCTTTCGCGCCATATGGCGCCCAGCATCTCGCAAAACTGATAGGGCGCGCCTTCAACGCCGGTATAGTGCGGATGCGGATAGAAGGCGCCGGCGACTTCCTTCAGCACCTTGACGTCCTTGAGCACCGGGTCCGCGGCCGCCACCGTGGCCAGCCAGCGCGACAGATCGGCGCCGATCGCCATGTATTTGCCCGGCACGCCGCGCCACGCTGAGGTGTTGAGGACGGTCAGCGGCAGCTTGACGTGCAGCGCCTCGGGCCGTGCCACATTGGCAAGCGTGCGCAGCGACTGCAAGGGCAGGAACGGATCGCCGAACTGGCCAAGCGGCACCAGCCGGCCGGCGGCGATCTCGCTACCATATTGCGAGGCGATCATCGCCTGCCACTGCCAGGGGTGGACCGGCAGCAGCCTATGCGTCGATCGCGAGATCCCGGCGGCGCTGAAAGCCGCTTCGAGCCTTGCGCGCTCGTAGTCGCCGAGTGCGGCCTGCAGCAGCGCCTCTTCGTCGAGCCCGCAGTCAAGCGCCAGCAGGCAGCGATCGCTGGAGGCGGCAAGCCAGAAGAGCTGGAATGCGGTGGCCGATTCTGGCGCGTAGCGCTCGAAGTCGTCCCGTCCCCAGCCAAGCCGTCCCTTGTTGGCAGGGGCCTTCGGATGGCCGTCGAGCAATGCCTGCAACTCGGTATCCGGCAGCGCGGCTAGATCGGCGGCCGGTCGATTGCCGCGTGCCTTAGCGATCCGCATGTCGGCCATCAGCGTGTTGTAAAGCTCCTTCGCATAGGTGCAGAATGTTGCCGGCGACATGCCGAGCGTCTCGCGCGCGTCGGCGAAGAAGGCGACCGCATCGTCGACCGGCAGCTCGATGCCGGCGTCGCGAGTCAGCGTCTCCGGACGGACGGCGATCTGGCCCCACAGGCGCCGCGTCGCGGCAAAGCGATAGGTCACGCCGGGGCCGGGCGTCAGCTCCCATCGGCCGGGCGAAAGCTCGCGCGGCGACAGGCACTCCTCGAAGGTCAGTTCGGAAATGGCCTTGGCGACGGCGTCGCGGTTGATCGCGGCCCAGCGTGTCGCCTCCCCCGCTTTGGCAATCGGTTGCTGCACCGTCACAGCGGCACCTCGCGGAAGAAGCGCTCGCGTTCGCAGCAGACCAGCGCCGCGCGCTTGTGCGGGAAGTCGAACTCCTTGACCTTGTCGTAGGCGGCGCCGGCGCAATAGCTCAGCATCTTCTGGTGCGCGGCGCGTGGCTCGCCGACGACGCGCTGCGTGCGCGGCTCGTCGAGGAACAGATAGTGGGTGACGGAGCGGAACAGTGACAGCGTCTTCGGCCGGCCGAGATGGCGCATATTGCCGATCAGCCCATGCCAGCCGCGGTCCCAGTCGAGCGGCTCATAATAGGGCCCGAGCCGGTCCTCCTTGGCCCAGTAGAACTCGAAATAGCCGGTCGGCTCGCCGTCGAAGCTGGCGATGACGCCGAAAATATGCGGATCGCTTTCCTGCTCGGCGAGATATTTGTCGAGATCCTCATGGCTCTGGGCAAGTTCCCAGAAGAAGGCGACGCGGCCATCGTTCATCCAGCGATGGAAGAGGTCGAGATCGGTCCGGCGGTCGATCGGCCGCAGCGACACGGTGAGGCCGATTTCCGGAATCCAGCGTTCGTACATCGGGCCGCAGGGGCGCGGTTGGCGCAATGGCGGCAGCCGGTCTTCCGGGCCGATAGCGGTCGTCAATGCCGGATAGGTGACATGCGAGGCCTGGCTGCGCCACAGCAGCGGCAGCTGGCGCAGGACCGAGCGATGGATGACGGCGCATTCCGGTTCACCCGGAACCGTCTCGGTGGCCAGCGCCGAAACCGGCCACAGCGTCTTGGCCGCCGGCAGGAAGGCGCAGTCGAAGGAAGGATGCAGGCGCAGCGCGGCGTCGACGAGACCTGCCAGGATTTGCGGTTGGTCGAGGCGGCCGCCAATGAACGCGACATCGTCGATGAGCAGGCGGCCATCCGCGTCGGAGATGCGGGCCTGTCCCACCGCTGTTCCCTCAGCGTTGACCAGGCTGACATGGCCATCGCCGGCACGGATGGCGAGCGGCTCCGCGGCCGAGGCCAGATGCTGCCATCCTTCGTTGCCGGCGACGGTGGCGGGTGACCAGTTTTTCGCAGCCTCGATGTTCATGCGTATTCTCTCACATGCAGGGGGTTCGGAAGCTCGACGTAACCTGCCAGCGGGTCGGTCACTTCGGTGTTCTCATTGATGTCGCGCAGCGCGATCAGGAAATTGCCCTTGGCGGCGAGCGTCGGCGCGTTGAGCAAATAGTCGACGCAGGACCGGTCAGCCATCGGCGTGGCGGCCAGCCGCTCGAGCGAGCGGCGGAATATCGCCAGCAGATCGTCTTCGTTGGTGAGGCCAGCGGCCGCAAGGGCTGCGACGGCGGCGAAAGCGCCATTGACGACCAGATAGTAGCCGAACAGCTTCGCGGCCGCTTCCGCTGGGAAGACATGATCGCCCGCCTGACCAGCCTCGGGCACGAATTCGCGCAGCCTGGGCAGGAATTCCTCGACATAACCGGTGCCCTGGCAGTCGCGAAAATAGAGCGCATTCGGCCAGCCGCCGGCGAGGCCGACGACGAGGTTCTGCTGATGGGCGCCGAACAGCAGGCCGAATTCCGAGAAGGCAACGATAAACGGCTCGATGGCGGCATGAAGGAAACGCTCGAACCACAAACGCGCCGTTTCCTCGACAGGTCGCTTCTCGTCGCGGGCGATACGGTGGACCAGGTCGGACAGATGGCTTTCGGTACGGCCGGGATGGCGCTCGCAAAGCGCGCCGAGAACGGCAGCCGGCGGATTGCCCGTGCCGCGAAACGGATTTTCGCGAAACGAGACGATGGTATCCGTCATCAGCCGGCCGTCTTCGTCACGCAGGCCGAACCAGGCGGGCTCACCCAGCACCGTCATGGTCGGGCAGCGCCGCTGCAAGGCATCGCCAAGCTTGCCCTTGACCAGCCGGTGCACCGAAAGGCCGCGCCGGCACTCATGCTCCTCGACGATGCGCCTGGAATTGGTCAGGCGCAGGCTGAGCGAGAATTTCAGCATCCACTCGGCTTCAGACGAATGAACCGTGCGCAGCGAGGTCGTGGCCCGCCACGCTGGTCCGCCGAGCCCAACATCGACGATACGACCGGCGCGAAACAGGCGCTCGACGCGGTCTTCCAGCATGAGCCGTACGGCCTGCCACGGATGCATCGGAACGAGAACCTTGCCCTGTTGCTTGCCAGCCCGAGCAAGCAGCTGCGGATCGCTGGCGGCAAGCCCGCGGACCATCTCGGTGACATCTAGCGGCTCGACGCTGCCTCCAGTGAGGATGGTCGGGGCGACGGCCCACCAGCGCAGTTTGAACGCATTGCAGTATTCATGCCCGAAGCGCGCGGAATCCGTGTGCGTGAACTCTTCGCGACTCATCGGCGCCGGATGCACGGCATGGCCGAAGCGCAGGGCGCTTTCGGCATCGATGAAATCAGGATCGCCTTCGGAGAAGGGCCGCGACGATCCCCGCGCCGCAGTCGCCCCATCGATTGCGGCGATGCTGGCCAGGCTGCGGCGCAGGAAGGTCAGCCGGCTTTTCGCTGTCGCCCGGCCGGCAATGCCGGGATCCGCCAGGATCAGCGCCAGAAGGCTGAAAAGGTCGATCTCGGTCGCTTCGCCATCGGCCCCCTCGTTACTAATATCGAGGCGCCAGAGCGGCATCGCGAAATCGTGGTAACCAACCTTCGAGCGATGCCGCGCCTCGACGAGCACCGCCGCGCGCGAGGCAGGGAAATTCAGACGCAGCACGGCCGCCTGCGGCCGAAACAGCCCGGTTTGGCTGGCGTCGACGAATTCCCAGCCATCCCATTCCCGCAGCAACGCGTTGAGGAACGGGCTTAATGCAGAGGAAGATTCTGGTTTTACTTGTTCCATGTGCATCCTCATAAATCCACACAATACTGTAGTATTATATCTTGTACGCTGTCGTTATTAGAACATTTCTGTTGATTATTTATTATAACCAGGAAATAAGCTTCGCGTTATGACGACCGGTATGAAAAATCGATCTTCGCTTCTGCGCCGCCTGGCAATCGCGGTCTCGGCAATCGGCTTCGGCCAGTCGGCCTTCGTATCGCTCGTTCCCCTGGTGATGGAGCGGCTGAGGCTCGACACGTTTGCCATCGGCGCGGCAACTGCTGTCGGCGCGGCGGCCTTTCTGGTCGGCTCGCCGCTGTGGGGTCGCATGGGCGAGCGGCTTGGCCATGCCAGGCTGCTGCGCTTGCTCGGCCTCGCCATGCTGGCCGGCCAGGCGGTGTTCGCCATTCTGCTGATAGCCGGCACGGGAGCCGCGCTGGGCATCGCTTTGCTGATGCTTTCGCGAACCGTGTACGGTTTTGCCGCGTCCGGCGTCATGCCGACGGCGCAGGTCTGGGCCAGCCGCTCGGTTGCCGATGACAGGCGACAGGCCGCGCTGGGACTGCTTGGCGCCGGCGTCAGCATGGGGCGGCTGGCCGGCGCGCTGGCGGCAACGGCTGCCGTCCTGTCGCCGCTGCTGCCGCCCATCCTGTTCCTGTTCAGCCCGCTGTTGCTGTGGCTCGCGCGGGGCAAAGGGGAAGCCGGCGGACGGACCGACGGCAGGGCGGCCGACGTCGGCCGTGGAATATCGCCCTTCGATCGCCGCGCTCTGCCTTGCCTGGCGATGGGCTTGTGCCTGACGCTCGGCTTCGGACAGGTGCAGATGATGCTCGGCCCGATGACCCAGCAGCGTTTTGGCCTTGGTGCGACGCAGGCCACGACGGTGGCCGGCCTGGCCCTGATGCTGGTCGCCGTCGTCATGGTTCTGGTCCAGGGACTGCTCATGGCGCGCCTGCGGCTGGCGGAGCGCAACAGCGTCATCGTCGGCTGTCTCATGGTTTGCGTCGGCATGACGGCGCTGGCCGTCACGGCCAGCCATGTTGCCTCGGCAGCGTCTCTGGTGGTGGCGGCGGCCGGCATTGCCCTGGCTACACCCGGCTACACCGCCTGGCTGATGAAGCGCCTGGAGCCCGGCGAGCAGGGCGCGGCGGCCGGCTGGCTCACCAGCACCCATGTGCTCGGCCAGAGCATCGGCGCATTGGCCGGCGGCTTCGCCTTCACGCTCTGGCCCTTTGCGCCGCTGGCCGGCTGCGCGGCGCTGGCTCTGGCCGCCGCCGGTCTTGCAGCCATGGTTCATAAGCACTAGCGAACCCGCGCTCATTCGGCGACCTCCGGCAGCGGCATCGGCGTTCCTGGCTGGGTCTTTGCGGCATTGGCGAAATGGGCATTCAGCATGCGATAGGTCGCCACCACGGCGATGCCCGACAGCACTGTCGCCAGGTTGAACAACGCGGAGTAGCCGAGCATGTCGGCAAGGCGGCCGGCAAGCATGGAGCCGACGAGGTAGACGATGAGCTGGGCGCAGGACAGGATGGTGAAATCGGTGCCGGGTTGGTCCGACGACGTGACGGACATGAACAGGCTGTAGAGCGCCACGATCTCCATGTAGCGCACCAGCGTCTGCAGGAACGAGGCGCCGAAGATCGGCCAGAAGCCGGCGATAGCGCCGAAAGCGTGCAGCGCGAAGATCAGGAAGCAGATGGTTCGCAGCGCGCCGAGCAGGCCGAGCACCGAGGCGGCGCCCCTGTTGTGCAGCAGCCACGCCGCCAGCGCCGAGCCGCCGAGCCCGACGGTGAGCGCGGCACCGCCCGAGAGATAACCGATGATGTCGAGCGGCACGCCGGCATCGACGAGATAGGAGCCTTCCATCGACTTCACCAGCCCCTCGCTGGCGCGGTAGATGAGCGCGATCCACAGGATCTGGCGTGCCTCCGGCCGGCGCAGAAAGCGCAGGATCGAGGGGCGGTCGATGGCCGCCTGCGGCGCGCTGGCGACGGGATCGGTCTCGCGCATGGCGAAGGCGGCGACCAGCGGGATGATGGACAGCGCGGCCACCATGGCCACCATGGTTTGCCAGCCGGCATGATGATAAGCCAACAGGCCGAGCGTGCCGCCGAGAACGACGCCGAGCGCGACGGCGCCGCCCTGGATCGCATTGCCGATCGGCCTGTCCTTCGGGTCGAGATATTTGGCCGCGTAGCCGTCGGTGGCGATGTCCTGGGTCGACATCAACAGGCTCACGACAAGGCCGACGGCAAAGATACCGGCGACATCGGTCGGCTCGATCCAAAGCATGGCCGCGATGCCGGCGATGACGCCGATCTGGGTGATGATGACCCAGCCGGCGCGATGGGCGCGGGCCACTGGCCGAAAGTGATCGACCAGCGGCGCCCACAGGAATTTCAGCACCAGCGGCAGCATCAGCAGCGCCATCATGCCGATGGCGGTGCGCGACACGCCTTGCTCGCGCAGGATCGGCGGGATCGTCGCGGCAAACAGATAGCTCGGGATGGCCTGCGCCAGATAAAGGCAGGCGAGAACGACGAAAAGCCGCAGGCGCGAAAGCCCGGCGGGCGCCGGCCGGTCTGTGTCGCCGCTCATTTGAGATAGTCCTTCGGTGCGTAACCGTTCAGGAAGGCGCCGGCCTCCGCCCGGCTGCGGGTGACGAGCACTGGAAAGCCGAACAGGCTTTGCCAGACGCGCTGCATGTTCTCGTCGGCGGCGGTGCGCACCAGTGCGCAGGCGCGACAGATCTTTTCGAGCTGCTCGCGTTCCGCCTTGTACCAGAGGTTTTGCGCCTTGCGCTGGGCGTCGCTCAGCGCGATCTCGATGCCGATATCGACCAGCAGCACGAACGGCTCTAGTTCCTGCGAAAGGCGGCCGAGCGCCTCGATATAGCGCGCGCCATCCGCCGGATCGGCGGGCGCTTCTGCCAGCAGCGAGACCAATGCACCGTTTCGTTGGAGAGACACCGCCATCGCCGCCCTCAGAATGTGATCTGGTAGGACAGAGCGACCGAACGCCCCAGCCCCGGAACGTCGGCGCCGCGCGTCGCCGATGCGGAAGGGTTGATGTAGTAGGTGTCGAACACATTGCGCACGGCAAGGTTCAGCACGCTTTCATTGGCGAACGTCTTCGATACGGCGAGATTGACCAGCGCAGCGCCGTCCAGGTCCTGGGTGGCGATGCGGTCGCGCCCGGAAAACAGCTCCAACTCGCTGCGCAGGGTCAGCTCGTTCTCGAAACGGGTGGTGAGATAGACCAGGCCCTTGTAGGTCGAGGGGATACGGTTGTTCGGCAGATACTCGTTAGCTTCGATGTGGCCGTCGTGATCCGCATCGTATTTGCCTTCGACATAGCCGACCGATCCGCCCAGCGTAAACATGCCGCTGAGATCTGCCTCGAGATTGGCTTCCACGCCCCAGATGCGTTCCTTCTGCTGCGATACCCGGTTGTTGACGATGTCGTAGCTGACGCCGTTGTCCGAGGTCGACAGATAGGCGCTGACGCCGCCGCGATAGTCGCCCCAGTCGCCGCGCAGACCGGCTTCCCAGGTGTTCACCAGCTGGGGTTCAGGCGCGATATCGGCATAGCTGATCGCGTAATCCGGCGCGTTGGTGCACGGCAGCAGCGGCCGGATGGCGGTGCCATAGGCGTCGCAGGTTTCGGCGTTGGAGTTCAACCCGGCCCGGCGGGTGAAGCCGCCAATGTCGGTCAGGCTGTAGCCTTGCGAGAAATTGCCGAAAAGCTGCATCCTTTCGGTCAGATCGTAGACGGCGCCGGCGTTGAAGGTGACGGCGTCGTAGTCGAACGAGCCGCCGGTCACCTGGATCGCCGGCAGGCCGATAATGTTCCGGCCGAGCAGAACGGCAGCGGCAGGCCGGGTGAAGTCTTCAACGTTGAGATAAAACTGGTCGTAGCGCGCGCCGCCGCTGATGCGAAAGCGATCCGTCACCGGAATTTCGCCCTGCGCAAACAAGGCGACCGAGTTCTGGGTCGTGGGCGAGATGGCGTCCTGGCCGTTGGTCAGCTGCTGATCGGTGGCATCGAAGACGTAGTCGGCGCCCCAGGTCAGCGTGCTGCCCTGAGTGATAAAGTCCATCGGAGTGTTGACGGTCAGGTTGACGCCGCTGCGCCGCGATTGCAGCGCCGTCTGGTTGAAGTCGGCGGTCGGGTCCGTACCCGGCGGCAGGATCACCGGCCGCGTCGGGTTCGTCGGTAAATACACCTGGCTGTTGACGGCCGAGAATTTGGTAAAGGGCGACTGCTTGAAGATGTCGTTGTAGAACGCCTTGACCTCGAGGTTTCCGAGCGCGAAGTCGCTGTCGGTGTATTTGGCGGTCAGATATTTCGAATCTTCCTTCAGCGGCTTGCCTTCATAGGGATCGCCGAAATCCGGGGAGACGGGATTGGTCGTGTAATCGGTGAACCAGTCCGGCTTCTGGTTGGCATAGGTCCAGTCGACGCTGGCCTCGAAGCGCCTGGAATCGAACTGGTAGCCGGCCACGCCGAACAGATTGCCCGTGCCGGTGCGGTCGCCGCCGCCTTGGCCAAGCATGGCGTCCGAAGCCACCTCGTTGCCGTGGCCGTCATAGGTGCGACGCGACAGATCGCCGGACGCCGAGAAGAAATAGTCGAAATCGCCTTTCTTGCCCTCGACCGAGACGCTGGTGCTGGGCCCGGCCGATTTGCCGGGATTCTCGGTGAAGGCGGTGACGCCGGTGCGCACTGTCACCTTCGGCTTGTCGCTATCGCCGCGCTTGGTGATGAAGTTGATCGTGCCGCCGGTGGCCCCGGCGCCATAAAGGCTGGACGCGCCATTGATGACTTCGATGCGCTCGACCGAATTCAGGTCGATCATCGACAGGATGCGTGAGACGTCCCGCAGCGGTGTGTTGCGCGGCACACCGTCGACCATGATGAGAACGCTGCGCCCGCGGAAGGTTTCCGAAGCGCCGGAAATGGTCTGGTTGCGTGGCGCGTAGCCGGGGACGATGCGGCTGATCAGGGTCGCGGCGTCGATATTTTCCTGCGTTGCTTCCTCGACCTGTTCCTGTTCCACGACCTGGACAGACTGGGCGACGCTGGAAATCGACCTTTCATTGCGGCCGGTGACCAGGATCTGGTCGAGCACGGTGGCTCCCTGCTGGTCTGTCGGAGCGGTTTCCTGGGCAAATGCCGCGCCTGCCATAATCGACGAACCCAAAGCCGATGACCAAAGAAGCGTACTGAAAAATCTGCGCATGCTGTCCCCATCCATGCCCTGGTCCCCAGCGCCAGAGCGGAAAGGCCCAGTTATAATTCATGATAAAACGAGTCAACATTTATTTGTGGCTTTTCAAATCAGGATTAGTCAGCGAACGGATGGGAGCCGGGTACATGAACGGCGCGCATTTTAGCCGGCACTAAGATGCTGAGTTTTCTTGACAAACGGCTTACGGGCGGCCGGCGGCGGCGTCAGCCTTTGTGCTTACAAGAAGCTCTGCGGATCGATGTCGACCTGCACGCGGACCGAGCCGCGCTGCTTCGGCCCTTCGGCCAGCATGGTGCGGATGAAGCCTTGGATGTCGGCGCGCTTTTCACCCTGGATCAGCAAACGGAAACGATGGCGCCCACCGAGCAGCGACAGCGGCGCCTCGGCCGGACCGAGCACGAACAGGTCGCTGGCCTGGGGTGCTGCACGGCGCAGGCCGCGCGCGTGGCCTTCGGCCTCGGCCCGCGTCACCGCACTGACGATGACGCCGGCAAGCCTGCCGAAGGGCGGCAGGGCTGCCCGTTCGCGCTCAGTGATCTCGCGTTCGTAAAAGGCCTCGGCATCGCCCGAGACGATCGCCCGCATCACCGGATGGTCCGGCTGGAAAGTCTGCAGCAGGCCGAGGCTCTTCTTGCCGGTGCGGCCGGCGCGTCCAGTCACCTGGCTGAGCAATTGGAAGGTGCGCTCAGCGGCGCGCGGATCGCCATTGGCGAGGCCGAGATCGGCATCGACGACGCCGACCAGCGTCATGTTGGGAAAGTTATGGCCCTTGGCGACCAGCTGCGTGCCGATGACGATGTCGGCCTCGCCATTGGCGATGGCCTCGAGCTCCAGCCGCAGCCGGCGCACCCCGCCCATCAAATCGGATGATAGGACGATCGTGCGCGCGTCGGGGAAATGCGCCACGACTTCTTCAGCTATCCGCTCGACGCCAGGCCCGCAGGCGACCAGATGGTCGAGCGTGCCGCATTCCGGACAAGCCTCCGGCCGCTTCTCATTGTGCCCGCAATGATGGCAGACGAGTTGGCCGCGAAAGCGGTGCTCGACCAGCCAGGCCGAACAAACCGGGCAGCCGAAGCGGTGGCCGCAGACTCGGCACAGCGTCAGCGGCGCATAGCCGCGCCGGTTGAGGAACAGCAGCGACTGCTCCTTCTTCTCCAGCGTACGTTGCATCTGGTCGATCAGCAGCGGCGACAGAAAGCCGCCGCGGGCCGGCGGCGCGCGCCGCATGTCGATCGTCTTGAGATCGGGAAGCGCGGCTTCGGCAAAGCGCGCCGACAGCACCGCCCTGCTGTAGCGGCCCTGCTGCGCATTGACCCGGCTTTCGACCGATGGCGTCGCCGACGCCAGCACCACCGGGAAGCCGCTGATATGGCCGCGCACCACCGCCATGTCGCGCGCATTGTAGAAGACGCGATCCTCCTGCTTGTAGGCGGGGTCGTGCTCCTCGTCGACGACGATCAGCCCGAGCTCGCGGAACGGCAGGAACAGCGCCGAACGCGCCCCGGCAACGACGCGCACGCCGCCTTCCGCCACCTGCCGCCAGACCTTTTCGCGCATTCGAGGCGGCAGGTCGGAATGCCATTCCGCCGGCTTGGCGCCGAAACGCTGCTGGAAGCGTTCGAGGAAGGCATGCGTCAGCGCGATCTCCGGCAGCAGGATCAACACCTGCCTGCCCTGGTCGAGGGCTGCCGCCACCGCCTCGAAATAAACTTCCGTCTTGCCCGAGCCGGTGACGCCGTCGAGCAGCGTGACGTTGAAAGCAGCGGCCGCGACATTGGCGCGCAGCATGGCGGCCGCGTCTGCCTGGTCCGGCATCAGCTCCGGCATGGCGTAGGAGGGATCGGGCGCGGCGACCACCGGTCGAGGCGGGATCATCACCGTCTCGAACACGCCTTGCGCCTTGAGTCCCTCGACCACCGTCGACGACACGCCCGCCGCGTGCGCCAGGCCGGATCGCGTCCAGGCAAGCCCCCCTTCCGCCGTCTCCAGCACGCGCGTCCTGGCATCCGTCATCCGGTCGGGCATGACGAGGGTCCGCTGCAGGCCCTCGATCCATGGTTCGGGATCGAACGCCTCCGGCGCGCGCAACAGCATGCGCGCCACCATGCCGGGCGGCGACAGCGTGTACTGCGCCAGCCAGTCGACAAAGCGGCGCATGCCGCGGTCGATCGGCGGGCAGTCGAAGACCTGTTCGATCGGGCGCAGCTTTTTGGCGTCGACATTCTCGACCGCACCATCCCAGACGATGCCGGCAACCTGGCGCGGACCGAGCGGCACGCGCACGATCGAGCCCAGCACCACGCGCATGCCGGCGGGCACAGCGTAGGTGTAGGGCCGTTCGGCGGGCATCGGCACCAGCACCGGCGCGGCTGCGACAAAGGGCGAATCTTCGATCATCGGGCGTGACCTTGCCCCGACTTTGGTCTAGATCAAAGGGCAACCCCGAATGTGCATGGCATGCACATGGAAATCTTTCAGGAGACCCCCATGAAATTTTTTGTCGACACCGCTGACATCAAGGACATCAAGGAACTGAACGACCTGGGGCTGCTCGACGGCGTGACCACCAATCCCTCGCTGATCCTGAAATCCGGCGGCAAGATCGCCGAGGTCACCAAGCAGATCTGCGACATCGTCAAGGGCCCGGTTTCGGCCGAGGTTGTTGCGGTCGAATACAAGGACATGATGGCCGAGGCCAACATCCTGGCCAAGATCGCCGACAATGTCTGCATCAAGGTGCCGCTGACGCTCGACGGCCTGCGCGCCTGCAAGACGATCCGCACCGAGATGAACCGCATGGTCAATGTAACGCTGTGCTTCTCGGCCAACCAGGCGCTGCTGGCGGCCAAGGCCGGCGCCTCGTTCATCTCGCCCTTCGTCGGCCGCGTCGACGATACCGGCGCGGACGGCATGGAACTGATCCAGGAGATCCGGCAGATCTACGACAATTACGATTTCGACACCGAGATCCTCGTCGCTTCGGTTCGCACCGTGAACCACGTCAAGCAGGCAGCCCTGATCGGCGCCGATGTCGTTACCGCGCCGGCCGCGACGCTGAAGGCGCTGGTCAAGCACCCGTTGACCGACAAGGGCCTGGATCAGTTCGCTGCCGACTGGGCCAAGACCGGCCAGAAGATCGGCTGAGATCGGGTTCGATACAAAAAGGCCGGGAAACCGGCCTTTTTATTGCGGACTGCTAAAGTCGAGTTGGCAAGGCTAGGAAACGCTCAGGCCTTCTTGCCGTGCCTGACCAAGTCCTGGGCGACCGACAGGCTCACCATTTCAGCCAGTTCGCGTGCGGCGCGGTTCTCGGCGTCGAGCTGCGCTCGATAGGAGGCGAACTCCTGCGTCGGCTTGTCGAAGGATGATGGGATCGACCGCTTGCCGGTGGCGATCACCACGCCGGTCCTGGCATCGGTCAGCACATAGTTTGCGGTCAGCGTCACCGTGCCTGCCGTCGGTTCGTCTTCGTCGGTCTGGATCTGCACCACCGCGGCCGATTCGACCAGTTCGGTGACACCGAGATCGAGCATGTAGACCGGTGCCGTCGTTTCGCCGGCACCCTGGCCGAAGGCGAAGATCAGATTGTTGCGGACCTGCTGGGCATAGCGGGTCTTGACCGGCTTGACCGCGATCGAGGCGAGCTCCGCCGACGCGCTGACAGTCGAGCCTGCCGTCAGCGGCGCGCTCGAATAGAGCGGCCTGACCGTGCAGGCCGAAACCAGCGTCATCGAGGCCACCAGCCCGCAGAGCGCGGTGCGGCGCAGCACATGCGTCGTCTTTCCGAAGTCAAGCCCCGTCTTTTTGAAATCAGGCAACGACATTGACGATCCTCTGCGGCACGATGATCACCTTGCGGGGCGCCTTACCTTCCAGCGCTTTCTGCACGAAGTCGAGAGCCAGAACCGCTTTTTCGACCGCACCTTGGTCCGCGTCGCGGGCAATTGTCAAATCGCCGCGCTTCTTGCCGTTGACCTGAACCGGGAGCACGATCTCGTTGTCGACCACCAGTGCCGGATCGTAGACCGGCCAAGGCCGTTCGGCGACCAGATCGGTGCCGCCGAGCGTGTGCCAGCACTCTTCGGCCAGATGCGGCATGACCGGCGCGACCACATGCACAAGGATCTCCACCGCCTCGCGGCAGGCGCCTTTCAGCACCGCGTCGGCCTTGCCCTCGGCGACGTCGTTGAGCGGCGCGGTCAAGGCATTGGCCAGTTCGTAGATGCGGGCGATGGCCCGGTTGAAGCCGAGCTTCTCGATATCCTCGCCGATAGCCTTCAGGATCTTGTGCGCGGCCTTGGAAACGGCCCCCGCCTCGCCCTCCGGCGCCGCCTGCGGCTTGGCGCCGTCAAGCGTCTCGGCGGCAATGGACACCAGGCGCCAGACACGCTGGATGAAGCGATGTGCGCCGGCGGCGCCATCGTCCGTCCATTCGACGTCGCGCTCGGGCGGCGAATCCGACAGCATGAACCAGCGTGCGGTGTCGGCGCCGTAGCCGTCGGTGATGTCTTCCGGGCTTACCGTATTCTTCTTCGACTTCGACATCTTTTCGAGTGAGCCGATCGCCGCCTCTTCGCCGGTGGCGATCTCGATGGCGCGGCGCTTGCCGCCGACATCCTCGATCCTGACCTCAGCCGGCGACAGCCAGCGGCCATTGTTCGACGCACCGCCGACGCGGTAGGTCTCATGCACCACCATGCCTTGCGTGAACAGGCCCTTGAATGGCTCGGCCAGGTCGAGATGCCCGGTCGCGCGCATGGCGCGGGTGAAGAAGCGCGAATAGAGCAGATGGAGGATCGCGTGCTCGATGCCGCCAATATACTGGTCGACGGCCAGCCAGTCATCGGCAGCCTTGGGCTCCGTCGGCTCATTGGCCCAGGGCGCGGTGAAGCGCGCGAAATACCAGGACGAATCGACGAACGTGTCCATCGTGTCGGTCTCGCGGCGCGCATCCTTGCCGCATTGCGGGCACTTCACATGCCGCCAGGTCGGGTGGCGGTCGAGCGGATTGCCGGGACGGTCGAACTCGATGTCGTCGGGCAGCTTGACGGGCAGGTCGGCCTTCGGCACCGGCACGACGCCGCAATCCTCGCAATGGATCATCGGGATCGGGCAGCCCCAGTAGCGCTGACGCGAAATGCCCCAGTCGCGCAAGCGGAAGTTCACCTTGCGCTCCGCCATTGGCCGGCCGCCGATGGTCTTCTGCTCCAGGAGCTTTGCCGCCTCGTCGAACGCCTGCTCCGGCTTCAGGCCGTCGAGGAAACGCGAATTGATCATCACGCCGTCATCGACATAGGCCTCTTCCGTGACCTGGAAGGTCTTGGCGTCGGCATCTTCCGGCATCACCACCGGGATCACCGGCAGGCCGTATCTGTTGGCGAAATCGAGGTCGCGCTGGTCGCCCGACGGGCAGCCGAATATGGCGCCGGTGCCGTATTCCATCAAAACGAAATTCGCGACGTAGACCGGCAGGGTCCACGAGTCGTCGAACGGATGCACGACGCGGATGCCGGTGTCGAAACCTTTCTTCTCGGCCGTCTCCAGTGCGGCCACCGACGTGCCCATATGCCTGATTTCGTCGATGAACTTGGCCAGATCGAGATTGGTCTCGGCGGCCTTCCTGGCCAGCGGATGGTCGGCGGCAACCGCCATGAACGACGCGCCGAAAATGGTGTCGGGCCTGGTCGTGTAGACCTCCAGTTCCTTCGCATCGCCAACCGGAGCGGCCAGCGGCCAGCGGATCAGCAGCCCTTCCGAGCGGCCGATCCAGTTCTGCTGCATCAGCTTGACCTTTTCCGGCCACTCGCCGAGACCATTCAGCGAGTCCAGCAGGTCCTGCGCGTATTCGGTGATCTTGAAGAACCACTGCGTCAGCTCGCGCTGTTCGACCAGCGCGCCCGAACGCCAGCCGCGTCCGTCGATGACCTGCTCGTTGGCGAGCACCGTCATGTCCTCCGGGTCCCAGTTGACCTTGGAGGATTTACGCGTCACCAGCCCCTTCTCGACGAAATCGAGGAACAGCATCTGCTGGCGGTGGTAATAGTCGACGTCGCAGGTAGCGAACTCGCGAGACCAGTCCAGCGACAGGCCCATCATCTTGAGCTGCTCGCGCATGGCGGCGATGTTGGCGTAGGTCCATTCCTTGGGATGGACCTTGTTCTGCATCGCCGCGTTTTCGGCCGGCATGCCGAACGCGTCCCAGCCCATCGGATGCAGCACGTTGAAACCCTTGGCCCGCTTGTAGCGCGCCACCACGTCGCCCATCGTGTAGTTGCGGGTGTGGCCGATATGTATCTTCCCTGAGGGATAGGGGAACATCTCCAGCACGTAGTATTTCGGCTTCGGGTCCTCATTGTGCGCTTCGAACAGCTTCTTCTCGGCCCAGGCTTTCTGCCATTTGGGCTCTGACGCGCGCGGATTATATCGTTCGGTTGCCATCGGATGATTTTCACTTAAAAGCAGGCGCAGACCGCCGGACAAGGCCCGGTGGCCAAGGTAAATGTCGTCGCGGTGTTCACCATGGATTGCCGGACCCGTCAACTGCGCCGAGCCGGCGAGCGCGATTAAAGACAGGCAGGATATAGGCATGGCCAGCGCCGTCGAACAGTTTTTCGCCGTCAAGACGAGGATCGCTGCCGCCGAGCGCGAGGCCAGCCGCAACGCCGGCTCGGTGACACTGGTTGCGGTGTCGAAGACTTTCGAAGCCGACGCCATCCGCCCGGTCATAGAGGCCGGCCAGCGCGTCTTCGGCGAGAACCGCGTCCAGGAAGCGCAAGGCAAATGGCCGGCGCTGAAAGCGGAATTCCCCGACATCGAATTGCATCTGATCGGCCCACTGCAGTCGAACAAAGCGAAGGAAGCCGTTGCGCTCGCCGACGTCATCGAGACCCTCGACCGCGAAAAGATCGCCGCCGAACTCGCCAAAGAGATCGCGCGCCAGGGCCGGGCGCCAAAGCTCTACGTCCAGGTCAACACCGGCTCGGAGCCGCAGAAGGCCGGCATCGAGCCCCGCGACGCCGTCGCCTTCGTCGCCCGCTGCCGCGATGTCCATGGCCTCGCCATCGAAGGCCTGATGTGCATCCCGCCGGCCGACGAAAACCCCGGCCCGCATTTCGCCTTGCTGGAAAAGCTCGGCAAAGAGGCCGGGGTCGCAAAACTGTCGATGGGCATGTCCGGCGACTTCGAGACCGCCATAGCCTTCGGCGCCACCAGCGTCCGCGTCGGCTCGGCGATTTTTGGCGGCCGATAACCTCGGTGATCTCGCGGCCCTAACAGTAGCAATTGTTGCTGCATCGCTGCAGCAATGCTATATCTAGCCAAGCTAGCTAGGTATCTTCCATGAACTGGCATCTGCAGGACGCAAAAAACAATCTCTCGAAGCTGGTTCAGCAGGCTCGTGAAAAGGGCCCGCAGACCATCACCTTGCGTGGAAAGCCCGCTGCTGTCGTGTTGGCCGCTGAAGAATACGAAAGGCTCGTCGGCTCTAAGCCCTCACTTGCGGAATACCTTCTTTCCGGTCCCGAGTGGGACGACGACTTCGTCGAAGAGGTCAATCGCCGCTCCAAGGGGCCCGGCAGAGACGTGGACCTCTGATGTTTCTTCTGGACACGAACGTCGTGTCGGGTGCGCGAAAGCGAGAGGGGCCAGTGGCGGATTGGATAATCAAGCAAGAGCGCCAGTCTCTGTTTCTAAGCGTCATCACGCTCGGTGAAATCGCACGCGGAATCGAAATGAAGCGGCGAAACGACCCCGACACTGCAAACCATTTAGCAGCGTGGTTCCACGGTCTGCGCCACAGCTACGAAAACCGAATTCTCGGCATAGACGAGAGCATCGCTGCCCAATGGGGTCGCATCTCCGCGATCCGCACGCGCGGCGACGCAGATGGGCTTATAGCCGCGACGGCGCTCTTCCACGACCTCATACTGGTCACACGCAACGTCGCCGATTTCGACGATACTGGCGTCACAATGTTCAACCCTTGGGAAGCCTGACCCGCCTGTGTTGATTCGGTGTTGGGGTCGGCCGCAGGTTGAGCCAGAGCCGGCCCATCATTGCGCCACGACTGGAAACGAAACGCGCCGTTCCTATTTGCTTGGCGTCATCACCAATCTGCTGGAGCCACCATGCGCTACAATCAACTCGGAAATACGGGGATGTTCGTCTCGGAACTCTGCCTCGGCACCATGACCTTCGGCGCCGCGGGCGAGAATGCCCAATGGGGCCTGATCGCCAGCCTCGACCAGAAGGGCGTCAACGACATCGTTGCCCGTTCCATCGCCGCCGGCGTCAATTTCTTCGACACGGCCGACGTCTATTCATTCGGCCAGTCCGAACGCCTGCTTGGCCAGTCGCTCAAGGATCTTGGCGTCAAACGCTCGGACGTCGTCATTGCCACCAAGGTGCATGGCGCCATGGGCCAGGGCCCGAACGAGCGCGGCTCTTCGCGCGGCCACATCATGGATTCGGTCGAAGGCAGCCTGGAGCGGCTGCAGCTAGACCATATCGATCTCTACCAGCTGCACGGCACCGACACCGTGACGCCAGTCGACGAGACGCTGCGGGCGCTCGACGATCTCGTTGCCAGCGGTAAGGTCCGCTATGTCGGCGTCTCCAACTGGGCGGCCTGGCGCATCGCCAAGGCGCTGGGCGTTGCCGAGCGCAAGGGATTTTCCCGCTTCGAGACCATCCAGTCCTATTACTCGATCGCCGGCCGCGACCTCGAGCGCGAGATCGTGCCGCTCATCAACGAGGAAAAGCTCGGCCTGATGGTCTGGTCGCCAATGGCCGGCGGCCTGCTGTCGGGCAAATACGGCCCCGGCGCGCCCGGCAATGGCGAAGGCCGCCGCGCCGCCTTCAACTTCCCGCCGGTCGATGAGGACCGCGCCTGGGCGGCTGTCGCCGTGATGCGCGAGATCGCCCAGAAGCACGGCGTCAGCGTCGCCACGGTGGCGCTCGGCTATGTCCTGGCCAAACCTTTCGTCATGAGCGTCATCATCGGCGCCAGCCGCATGGAGCAGCTCGAGCAGAACCTTGCCGCGGCCGAGGTGAAGCTCGACGCCGACGATCTCGCCAGACTGGATGAGGTCAGTGCGCTGCCGGCCGAATATCCCGGCTGGATGCTGGAGCGTCAGGCCGCCGGTCGCCGCCCGGCGCCGTTCACGCCGAAGAAGTAGTCGCCGCCGGTTGGATGCTGGGGAGCCAAAGGGGCTCCCCAAAATCGTTCAGGCTCTGTTTTTGTTGATCATGATCTTTTCCGAAAACCGGATTCCCCTTTCGGGATCATGCTCCCATCCGAACGCTCTCGACCAGAAAGTCGAGAAAGGCCCGCACCCGTGCCGGCAAATGCCGGCCCTGGCCGACATAGACGGCGTGGGTGGGCTCCTCGTCGCCCGGATTGAAATCCTCCAGCAGCTCCGTCAGCCGGCCCGCCGCGATGTCATCGGCCACATGCCAGTGTGCCAGCCGGGCGATGCCGGCGCCGCCGACCGCCATCAGCCGCATCGATTCGCCATCGCCGACCAGCGTGTTTCCGGTGATCGGCACCATAACGGCGTTCCCGGCTGCATCGACAAACTGCCAGCCATCGACATGCCGGACAAAGCCGAAAGCCATGCGATTGTGCCGGCTGAGATCGGCTGGAATCAGCGGTGCGCCATGTGTCTTGAGATAGGACGGTGCGGCAACGACCGTCATCCGGGTTTGCCCGAGCTTGCGCGCCACCAGCCGCGATTCGCCGAGCGGCCCGGCGCGGATGGCGACGTCGGCACGCTCAGCCATCAGATCGATGACGCTGTCGGTCAGCACCAGATCGACCGAAATCTCGGGATAGCGTTCGAGGAAATCAGGGAGCAGCGGGATCAGCCGATGCACCCCGAAGGGCACATAGGAGTTGACGCGCAGCCGTCCGCGCGGCGCGGCACCCACGGCCGCCTCGCGCTCGGCCGCTGCCATATCGGCCAGGATGCGCACCCCGCTGTCATAGAACGCCGTCCCTTCCGGCGTCAGCTGCAGCTTGCGCGTCGAGCGGGTGACCAGCCCCGCGCCGAGCCTTGCCTCCAGTCGCGCGATCAGCTTGCTCACCGCCGACGGTGTCATACGCAGCGAACGAGCCGCAGCCGAGAAGCTGCTCGCCTCGACGACGCGGACGAACACTTCGATCTCGCCGGAACGGTTGATATCGGGTCTGGCCATTTGTGAATCTATTTCACAGCAAATATGCCCAAGGCAAGTCTGGTTCACAAGGCATGGCAACACGATCTCTGCGGTCGGGGCGCGGGTCTGGACAGCGCGCTCATCGAGTTCGAACTGGAAACCGCCATGCCTCTTGCTCTCTACGCCCTCGCTGCCGGCGCCTTCGGCATCGGTGTCACCGAATTCGTCATCATGGGGCTGCTGATCGGTGTCAGCAAAGATCTCGGAGTCTCGATCTCGGCCGCCGGCCACTTGATTTCGGGCTACGCGTTGGGCGTCGTCATCGGCGCGCCGCTTTTGACCATCGCCACCGGCAACTGGCCCCGCAAGACCGTCCTTCTGGCCCTTATGGCGATCTTCACGCTCGGCAACCTCGCCTGTGCGATCGCCCCCGACTACTGGACGCTGATGGGCGCCCGCATCATCACCGCCTTTGCCCATGGCACTTTCTTTGGCGTCGGCTCGGTGGTCGCCACCGGCCTGGTCGCGCCCAACAAGAAAGCCTCGGCGATCGCGCTGATGTTCACCGGCCTGACTATCGCCAACATCCTCGGCGTGCCCTTCGGCACTTGGCTCGGCCAGACCTTCGGCTGGCGCGCCACCTTCTGGGCCGTAACCCTGGTCGGCTTGGCAGCCTTTGCCGTCATCCTGCTTCTGGTGCCGCGCAGCAAGGAAGCGCCCGAGAAGACCAATCTGCGCGCAGACCTCGCAGTGCTGCGCCGCACGCCGGTGTTGCTCGGCCTCGCCACCACCGTGCTCGGCTATGCCGGCGTCTTCGCCGTCTTCACCTACATCGCCCCGCTGCTCACCGAGATCACCGGTTTTGGGGAAGCCGCCGTGTCGCCGATCCTGCTGGTCTTCGGCGGCGGTCTTATCGCTGGCAATCTGCTTGGCGGCAAGGTCGCCGACCGCTGGTTGGTGCCGGCGGTGCTCGGCAGCCTCGTGGTGCTGGCGTTGGTGCTGGCCACAATGACCTTCGCCGTCCACAGCCAAATCCTGGCCGTCATCTGTGTCGGCCTGCTTGGTGCCGCCGCCTTCGCCACCGTGGCGCCGCTGCAGATGTGGGTGCTGGAAAAGGCGCAAGGCGCGGGCCAGAGCCTCGCCTCGTCCTTCAACATCGCCGCCTTCAACCTCGGCAATGCCGCCGGCGCTTGGCTTGGCGGCGCGGTGATTGCCCATGGCCTCGGCCTCGGCTCACTAACCTGGATCGCCGCTTTGCTGCCGGTCGCGGCTCTTGGCGTCGCTGCCCTGGCGCTGCGCCTCGATCGCGCCCCCACAATCGGGGCGCCGGTCTGCGCCCAGTCATGAGCATCACGCGCAATCCTTCTTCGACATCATCAAGGAGCATAAAATGGATTATCGACGTCTCGGCACATCGGGCCTGAAAGTGCCCGCACTCTCTTTCGGCGCCGGCACTTTCGGCGGCTCCGGGCCGCTGTTCGGGGCCTGGGGCAACAGCGACGCCAAGGAAGCGCGGCGGCTGATCGACATCTGCCTCGAGGCCGGCGTCAATCTGTTCGACACCGCCGATGTCTATTCGAACGGCGCCTCCGAGGAAGTGCTTGGCGAAGCCATCAAAGGCCGCCGCGACGCGGTGCTGATCTCGACCAAGACTTCGCTGCCGATGGGCGACAGACCGGCCGACTACGGCTCGTCGCGCTCGCGGCTGAGCAAAGCCGTCGACGCCGCCCTGAAGCGCATGGGCACCGATTACATCGACCTGTTGCAGCTGCACGCCTTCGATGCAGGCACGCCGATCGAGGAGGTGTTGTCGACGCTGGACGACCTCGTGCGCGCCGGCAAGCTGCGCTATGTCGGCGTCTCCAACTTCTCCGGCTGGCAGGTGATGAAATCGCTGGCGGAAGCCGACAAGCACGGTTATCCGCGCTACGCCGCGCATCAGGTCTACTACTCGCTGGTCGGTCGCGACTATGAATGGGAGCTGATGCCGCTCGGTATCGACCAGGGCATCGGCGCGCTGGTGTGGAGCCCGCTCGGCTGGGGCCGCCTGACCGGCAAGATCCGCCGCGGCCAGCCCCTGCCGGAAAAGAGCCGGCTGCACGACACCGCCGATTTCGGCCCGCCGGTCGCGGACGAACATCTCTACCGGGTCATGGATGCGCTTGATGCGATGGCTGAAGAGACCGGCAAGACCGTGCCGCAGATCGCCATCAACTGGCTGTTGCGGCGCCCGACCGTGTCCTCGGTCATCATCGGCGCCCGCAACGAGGAACAGCTGCGCCAGAACCTCGGCGCCGTCGGCTGGGCATTGACGCCGGAGCAGGTCAAAAAGCTCGACGCCGCAAGCGAAGTGACCGCGCCCTACCCGTACTTCCCCTATCACCGCCAGGAAGGTTTCGCCCGACTGAACCCGTCTGCGGTGTGATCGCACGACGTTGAAGCTGCCAATCTCCCCCCTTGCGGGGGACATCAGCTATACTGCCGCTCAGTGCAGCACGAACTCCCCATCCACCTTCCGCCATTCGTTCGGCGCGATCAGCTTCTGGTGCGTGTAGCTGATCGAATGCAGCGGCCCGTCGAGCCTGGCCTTCCAGAACTCGATGAACTTGATCAGCACCGGAAACTTCGGCGCCAGATCGTAATCCTGCCAGATGAAGCTCTGCAGCAGATGCGGGTGGTCGGGAAAATGGTACAGAATCTTGGCCGTGGTCAGGCCATACCCCTTGAGCATCAGGTCCATTTCGGAATGATCGCGCATGACAGCCCCTTGGCCTAGTTGATTCTCCATTCCTCCCAACACCGAATTGTGCGCGCCGTTCCTTAACTGTCTATGATTTTCCTGATCCCAATCGGGTTTTACACACGAAAACATGCGGTTAGCAGCGACCGCCGCCGAGTGCTGATACAACCGAAAACGGAAGCTGCGGCATCCCGCCACGCGAATCCAACGTCTAATGTTGCCGTCAGCGCGGAACTGTTAATAATGCCGCCGAATTCGCGGCTGCGTCGCCGTGATCCTGGCTGTGGTCAAGCCGGCGGGGTGGTTTGGGAGGAAAGTGAAGACATGTCCGAGGTGAAGATCCACCGCGTCCAGCCGGCGTGGAAGAAGAATGCGCTGATCGACAACGACACCTACCTCAAATGGTATGCCGACAGCGTGAAGAATCCGGACAAGTTCTGGGGCAAGCACGGCAAGCGCATCGACTGGTTCAAGCCGTTCAGCAAGGTCAAGAACACCTCCTTCGAGGACAAGGTCTCGATCAAATGGTTCGAGGACGGCGAAACCAACGTCTCCTACAACTGCATCGACCGCCATTTGAAGAAGCGCGGCAACCAGACAGCCATCATCTGGGAAGGCGACAATCCCTACGACGACAAGAAGATCACCTATAACGAGCTCTACGAGCATGTCTGCCGGCTCGCCAATGTGATGAAGAAGCACGGCGTCAGGAAGGGCGACCGCGTCACCATCTACATGCCGATGATCCCGGAAGCGGCCTACGCGATGCTGGCTTGCACCCGCATCGGCGCCATCCACTCGATCGTCTTCGGCGGCTTTTCACCGGACGCGCTGGCCGGCCGCATCGATGACTGCAAGTCGACCTTCGTCATCACCGCCGACGAAGGCCTGCGCGGCGGCAAGCCGATCCCGCTGAAGGAAAACACCGACAGAGCGATCGAAATCGCCGCCAAGGCCGGCACCAAGGTCGATAAGGTGGTCGTCGTTCGCCGCACCGGCGGCAAGACCGGCTGGGTCCAGGGACGCGACATCTGGTACCATGACGAGATCGCCACGGTGAAAGGCGACTGCAAGCCGGAGAAGATGAAGGCCGAGGATCCGCTGTTCATCCTCTATACCTCAGGCTCGACCGGCAAGCCGAAGGGCGTGCTGCACACCACCGCCGGCTATCTCGTCTATGTCTCGATGACCCACCAATATGTCTTCGACTACCATGATGGCGATATCTACTGGTGCACCGCCGATGTCGGTTGGGTCACCGGCCACAGCTACATCGTCTATGGCCCGCTCGCCAACGGCGCCACCACGCTGATGTTCGAGGGCGTGCCGAACTACCCCTCGCAGTCGCGCTTCTGGGAAGTCATCGACAAGCACAAGGTCAACATCTTCTACACCGCGCCGACGGCACTGCGCGCGCTGATGGGCGCCGGCGACGAACCGGTGAAGAAGACCTCGCGCAAGTCGCTGCGCGTGCTGGGCTCGGTCGGCGAACCGATCAATCCGGAAGCTTGGGAGTGGTATTTCAACATCGTCGGCAACGGCAAGGTGCCGATCGTCGACACATGGTGGCAGACCGAAACCGGCGGCATCCTGATCACGCCGCTGCCCGGCGCCACCGACCTCAAGGCCGGCTCGGCGACGCGGCCCTTCTTCGGCATCAAGCCGCAACTGGTCGACGGCGAAGGCAAGGTGCTGGAAGGGGCGGCCGACGGCAATCTCTGCATCGCCGATTCCTGGCCCGGCCAGATGCGCACGGTCTATGACGATCACGACCGCTTCGTGCAGACCTATTTCTCCACCTACAAGGGCAAATACTTCACCGGAGACGGCTGTCGCCGCGACGCCGACGGCTATTACTGGATCACCGGCCGCGTCGACGACGTCATCAACGTTTCCGGCCACCGCATGGGAACGGCCGAGGTCGAATCGGCGCTCGTCAGCCATGAGAAGGTGTCGGAAGCAGCTGTCGTCGGCTATCCCCACGACATCAAGGGCCAGGGCATCTACAGCTACGTTACCTTGATGAAAGGCGTGGAGCCGAGCGAGGAACTGCGCAAGGAGCTTGTCGCCCATGTCCGCAAGGAGATCGGCGCCATCGCCTCGCCCGACAAGCTGCAGTTCGCGCCCGGACTGCCGAAAACCCGCTCCGGCAAGATCATGCGCCGTATCCTGCGCAAGATCGCCGAGGACGATTTTTCCGCACTCGGCGATACCTCGACACTGGCCGATCCGGCCGTGGTCGATGATCTGATCGCCAACCGCCAGAACAAGAAGGGCTGAGGGGATTTGATGGCTGCACTGGGCGCAGTCACGGAGCTCTGGCGTTACCCTGCAAGTTCGCTTGCCGGCGAACGCCAGGACGCCATTTCGGTCGGCCTTGAAACCATCGACGGCGACCGGCTGTTCGGCCTTGTCGATGTCTCGGATAATGAGATCGCGCGGCCCGACCGCGACGCCAAGTGGCACAAGGTGCCGCGCATCCGCACCCGGCTCACCAACGATCGCGAGTTGGAGATCGCCGTTCCCGACGGCGACTGGCTGGCAGTGCCGGCTGTGGAATGCGACCAAGCCATCTCGGCCTATCTCGGCTTCGCCGCCTCGATCCGGCCGTTCAGCCAGGACAACGCCCCCAGCTACACCGGCCCGCTCACCGCGGCGCGCTACCGCAAAGCGCCGATCCATCTCTTGACCACCGCATCGCTGGCGCGGCTAAAGGCGCTGCACCCCGAAGGCATTCCCGATCCGCGCCGCTTCCGCCCCAACATTGTCGTCGACATGGCGGCGGTCGAAAGCTCGTTTCCCGAGACCGAATGGATTGGCCGCAAGCTTGCCATCGGCGACCTGCTGGTGACCGTCTCGGAGCCGTGCCGCCGCTGCGGCTTCACCATCATCAGCCAGGACGGCTTCGACCACGATCCCGGCATCCTGCGCAATCTGGTCCGCCACAACGCCCATAATCTCGGCGTCTATTGCACTGTGGACAGGCCTGCCCGTGTCGAGATCGGCGCGCCGATGCGGTTCGTGTAGGCCTCTACCGCGAGGCAGCGAATCGCAGACCTTGGAAAGCGTGGGGTTCGGCCCCGAATCCTATCCCTACCGATACAGATCCGCCCGTGTCGGCGGCAGCCCGCTCGGGCCGCGTGCGCGTTTGGTGACGACGGTCTGAAAAATCTGCGCCGAGGCGCGCTCGAAGGTGATCGAGCAGCCGGTGAGATAAAGCAGCCACAGCCGTGCCTTGGCCTCGCCGACTTCGGCGACCGCCTCGTCGAAGCGAGCCTGCAGCCGCTCGGCCCACAGCCGGCAGGTGCGCGCATAGTGCTCGCGCAGATTCTCGACGTCGTAGACCAGGAAGCCATGCGCCTCCAGATTGCCCAGCGTCATGCCGATCGTGTCGAGTTCGCCGCCTGGGAAAATGTATTTGAGCAGCGCCTTGAACTCCGGCCCCTTGCGCAAGGTTTTCTTCAAGTCGCCCTTGCTGCGCCTGGTGATGGCGTGGTGCAGATAGATGCCGCCGGGCTTCAGCAAGCGATGGATGGTCTTGAAATATGTGGCGTGGTTGGCGAGGCCGAGATGCTCGAACATGCCGATCGACGATATCTTGTCGAAGGAGCCTTTGAGCTCCGTATAGGATTTGATTTCGATGGTGATGCGGTCCTGCAGCCCTTCGGCGCGGATGCGCTCGCGGGCGAGATCGGTCTGCGCCTGCGACAGCGACACGCCATGGCCGACGACGCCGTAATTTTTGGCCGCATGGATCAGCATGGCGCCCCAGCCGCAGCCGATGTCGAGCAGCTTTTCGCCCGATTTCAGCCTGAGCTTGCGGCAGATATGGTCGAGCTTGTCGGCCTGCGCCTGGTCGATGCCATCGGCGAAATCCTTAAAGTAGCCGCAGCTGTAGACCATGCGCTCGTCGAGGAAGAGCTGGTAAAAGGCATTCGAAATGTCGTAGTGATGCTGGATCGCCTCCTGGCTCGACCCGCTGACATAGGGGTTGCGACCCGACAGATCGGTGCGTGCACTCATCTGCTTGCGTGACAGGAGCACCGCCGGCAGGTCGCGCAGGATCGCCAGCTTCGGCAGCGACTTGAGCTTGGTCCTCAGCTTGCCTTGCGACGGCAGTGCGTAGAAATCGAAAATCGTCCCATCTTCGATGTCTATCGTCTTGGAGATCCACATCTCGATCAGTGTCGACAACGATGGCCGCTTCACCACCTGCCAGACGATGTCCTGGTCGTTGATGGTGAGCACGGGCCCGGTGGCGGGACCGATCCGCTCGCCGGTCCACAGCTTGACCGCAAAACCCGGCTTCAGCGTTTCGATCACCGTTCGCACGATGCGCGCGGCCTTCTCGGCTGCCTCCATGGCCATCCTCCCGAGTCCTGACAATCCACCTTGCATGGATTTTGCCCGCCCTCGCGGCTCTTCGCAACCCGGCGCAAAAGGCGGCTCGCCAGCTATTTCAAATCGGCATCTTGTTTTTTGCTGCAACGCACCCCATCATCTGTACGTGTTCAACAAATCGAAAGGAGGTGATCCGATGTCGAGTGATTTCGTTTTCCAGAACGTGGCCTCAGCGGATTGCACTTTCGGGAAGCAGTCTTCCCGTTAAGGCGCGATAAGCGCGGCGGGTGACCTCGGTCGCCGCCATTGGCCGCGCCACGGACGGAAACACGGAAGGCCGCCGGCTTCGTCAAGAAGCGGCGGCCTTTTCCATTTCCGGATTGTGTGTCGAAGCGGATCAGAATCCGGTCACGCCAGCATCCGCGCGCTCACCGTCTTGTCGACGCCGTGATAGGGCGGGTTGAACAGATTGCCTTCCTGCTCGTAGGTCCAGACCTTGAACAGCGAAAGTTGGTGCGGGCCGAAGCTGTGCAGCAGCGGGACATCCGTGGCATCACGACCGCGCGCGATGACGACGCGGCCTATCCTCGGACGATTATGACGGGGGTCGAACGTGTACCATTTGCCGTCGAGGAACACTTCCATCCAGGCCGAAAAATCCATCGGCGCCGGGTCGGCCGGCACGCCGATGTCGCCGAGATAGCCGTTCACATAGCGGGCCGGGATGTTCATGCAGCGGCAGAGCGTGATCGCTAGATGGGCGAAGTCGCGGCATACACCAACCTGCTCCTCATGCGCTTGGGCTGCGGTGCGCGTCGACCGCGCATAGCCATAGCCGAAGGACAGCCGGTTGTGGACATAGTCGACGATCGCCTGCACCCGCGCCCAGCCGGAGGGAACATGGCCGAAAAGCTGCCAGGCCAGACTGCTCAGATGATCGGTCTCGCAATAGCGGCTGCCGAGGAGGTAGCCGAGCACATCGTCCGGCAGTTCCGCCACCGGCACTTCCCTGGCCAGCGTGTTGACCGCGTCAGGCTCCCCGCTGTCCTCGACGGCTGCGTCATAGAGAATGCGGAAACTGCCTGCGGGTGCGGTGAAGCGGCGGCAGGTATTGCCGAACAGATCGTGATAGACCTTGCTCGGCACTGAAGGCGACGTCAGCACGCGCGTCTGCCGTTTGATGTCGGCCTGACGATCCCTGTGGATATCAAGCAGCGAGATGACCGGCGTGGCGCCGACGCATTCAATGGCGATTTCGTAGCCGAGCCGGATCAGCACAATGATTGCCCCTTCGATCCCGTGGAAAACAGTATGCTCAAAACGCCAGAGGCGGGACCATGGTTCCTTGGAACTATCGAAAAGGCTCTCCCGCGGCTTCCCAGGCAGGCGTGGCGACGTTACGGTCGCACGACATGTTTCGACCCTCCCGAAACGATCCCTAACCCCGTGGAAAATCTGATGTTTGCAGGCAGAAAATTCGCCGCGTTCCTGTTCGATATGGATGGCACGGTGCTCAATTCGATCGCCTCGGCCGAGCGCGTCTGGGCGGCGTGGGCGCTTAAGCACGGTCTCGACGTCGAAGCCTTCCTGCCGACGATCCATGGCGTGCGGGCGGTCGAGACCATCACCAGGCTGGCGCTTCCCGGCGTCGACCCTGTTCATGAGGCGTTTGTGCTGTTGCAGGCCGAGTCGGACGATGTCGAAGGCGTGCTGCCGATCGCCGGCGCCGTGCCGTTCCTCAACGCTTTGCCGCCAGAGCGCTGGGCGATCGTCACCTCGGCGCCGCGCCCGTTGGCGCTGCTGCGCATGCGGGCCGCCGGCATCCCGGTTCCCGCCTTGGTGGTCGCGGCCGAGGATGTGTCGCACGGCAAGCCGGCGCCCGACTGTTTCCTGCTGGCGGCAAAACGGCTCGGCGTCGATATCGGCGACTGTCTGGTCTTCGAGGACGCACCGGCCGGTATCGCGGCGGCAGAAGCAGCGGGCGCGTCGGTGATGGTGATCAGCGCCACTCACCAGCATCCAATGACGACTCAGCACAACTCGATTGGCGGCTACGAAACCGTCTCCATCGCCATCGATGACAGCGGCTGGATGACGCTGGGGGCACAGCGCAGCGCGGCCTGAGGAACTGGAGGACTGGAGGACTGGAGGACTGGAGGACTGGAGGACTGGAGGACTGGAGGACTGGAGGACTGGAGGACTGCTATGCGCCTTTTTCTTCAACTCTTCAGTTCACCAGTTCCCCAGTTCTTCCCTTCCTGAACCCCTAGAAATCGCTAGCCAGCCCCTTCACTTCCCAGTCGCCGTAGCGGCCGGGTTCCTTGCCGCCGCGGCCGCCGATTTCCTTCGGCAACGCAGCTTCCTTCTGGCGATATGCTTCACGGCGCGCCTCGGCTTCAGCCAGCGCTCGGCTGGCCGCCGGCGTCAGGTCCTTCTCCCGGTCGGCATCGGCTTTGCTGGGTTGGTCGGTCATGCGATAGTCCGGGCGGATTGAAACGAAGGGCGGCGTTTCCCATCATATAGCCATGAGTTCACCCCGATCGACCTTTTTTTGCCACGGCCGCACAGGGAGCAGATGATGAGCACGCTACGCACCACCATGCTTCTGGCCGCGATGACGGCGCTGTTCATGGGCGTCGGCTTTCTGATCGGCGGCACCGGCGGCATGATGATCGCCTTCCTGGTCGCCGCGGGCACCAATCTGTTCAGCTACTGGAATGCCGACAAGATGGTGCTGTCGATGAACCGCGCCGTCGAGGTCAACGCGAAGAACGCGCCCGAATTCCACGCCATCGTCGAGGCGTTGGCCAAGCAGGCCGGCCTGCCGATGCCCAAGACTTATCTGATCGACAATCCGCAGCCGAACGCCTTCGCCACCGGCCGCAATCCCGAGAACGCCGCGGTCGCGGCCTCGACCGGGCTGCTGGAGCGCCTGTCGCATGAGGAGGTGGCGGCAGTCATGGCGCATGAGCTGGCCCACATCCAGCATCGAGACACGCTGACCATGACCATTGTCGCGACACTCGCCGGCGCCATCTCGATGCTCGGCAATTTCGCCTTCTTCTTCGGCGGCAGCCGCGACAACAACAACCCGTTCGGCTTTGTCGGCGTGCTGGTGGCGATGCTGGTCGCGCCCTTCGCCGCCATGATCGTGCAGATGGCGGTCAGCCGCACGCGCGAATACGAGGCCGACCGGCGCGGCGCCGAAATCGTTGGAAATCCGCTTTGGCTGGCATCAGCGCTTGACAAGATCGCCCGCGGCGCCGAACGCATCCGCAACCCGGATGCCGAACGCAATCCCGCGACCGCGCATCTCTTCATCATCAATCCCCTTCACGGCGAGCGCATGGACAGCCTGTTTTCGACCCACCCGAACACCGACAACCGCATCGCCGCGCTGCAGGCGATGGCGCGCGACATGGCAGGCCGCCAGCCGGCGCCGCGCCAGGCGCCGACGCCAGAGCAAACAGAAGAATTCCCGGCCGATGTCGAGCAAGGCCCGTGGGGCAAGGCAGCACAACCCACGCCGCCGACCAAACCGGCCAAGCCGAAAGCCAATCCGTGGGGCCGCAATCCGACCGGACCCAAAGGTCCGTGGTCGTGAGCGGCGCCAGATCCCGGCCCGCACATTCAGGCGATCGCGAAAACAGCTCGGACGAATTCGTCGCCGGCCTCGCCGCGCGCAAGGCAGCGGCGCGGCTGCTGGCCGCCGTTATCGACGCCAAGACGCCGCTCGACGGGCTGACCGACCACGAGAACGGCCATCCGCAATACAAGGTGCTCGACCTGCGCGACCGCGGCCTGGTGCGCGCCATACTGGTGACCGCGCTGCGCTACCGCATGACCATTGCCGGGCTCCTCGCCCGCCGCCTTGAAAAGCCGCTGCCGCCCAACGCCACAGCGCTGTCGCACATCCTGCATGTTGCGGCGGCGCAGATCCTGTTCCTCGACATCCCCGACAGCGCCGCCGTCGATTTGGCTGTGACCCACGCCAAGTCGGACCCACGCACGCAGCGCTTTTCCGGCCTCGTCAACGGCGTGCTGCGCACTTTGGTGCGCGCCAAGGAGACCGAACTGCCGGCAGCTCTTGCCGCCACCGACGAGGCGCCAAAATGGTTCTCCGACCGGCTGAAGGCCGCCTATGGCGCCGAGATGACCAGACAGATCCTGGCGGCGCATCGCGTTGAGGCGCCGGTCGATTTCACGGTCAAGGCCGATCCCGAACTGTGGGCCGAAAAGCTCGGCGGCATCGTGCTGCCGACCGGCACGGTGCGAGTGGAAAAGCTCAACGCCTCCGTCACCGAACTGCCGGGCTTCAGCGAAGGCGCATGGTGGGTCCAGGACGCCGCCGCCAGTTTTCCGGCGCGGCTGTTCGGCGATGTCAAAGGATTACGCGTCGCCGACCTCTGCGCCGCCCCCGGCGGCAAGACCGCTCAGCTGATCCTTGCCGGCGCCAAAGTCACCGCCGTGGACACCTCGAAGAACCGGCTGGCGCGGCTGACGCAGAACCTCGAACGGCTCGGGCTGTCCGCCGAGATCGTGCAGGCCGATCTGCTGAAATACCAGCCGGCGGAGCTTTTCGACGCCGTCCTGCTCGACGCGCCCTGCTCTTCCACAGGCACGGTTCGGCGCCACCCCGACGTGCCATGGACCAAGACGGCAGCCGACGTCGAAAAGCTAGCCGATCTGCAAGCAAAGCTGCTCGCCCGCGCCGTCACTTTGGTCAAACCGGGCGGTCGGATTGTTTTTTCCAACTGTTCGCTGGACCCGATCGAAGGCGAGGATCTGTATCGCGTCTTTCTGGCCGGCAACAAAACCGTCGCCGACGATCCACTGCAGCCCGGCGAAATCGCCGGCATCGACGCCTTCCTGACCCCGCAAGGCACGCTGCGCACCACACCCGCCGATCTTGACCGTGGTTCGCCAGGGGTTTCCGGCCTGGACGGCTTCTTTGCCGCCCGCATGCGACGTCTGGCCTGACTCCGACGCGACGACATGCCTAAAGCATGTCGTCCAAGGACCAGTGCTTCCCCCACCTTGCATCGATCTCATCATCGACATTCTGGTAGCGGATATCGGTGGAGAGCCGGATACGCCCCTCCGCGCTCTGGTTGGTTGTCGAGGCGTGGATCATGTAGGGCGAGTGGAGGACGACATCGCCGGCCTCGAAATCCGCGATCAGCCAGCGTGTATCGAAGCGCTCCGCCATGTCGGGCAGGTCCTTCGACACCCAGCCGCCCTCGCTCATGTTCCGGTTGTAGGCGCTGATGCGCTCCTGCGGGCTCAGCCCGGCATTGTCCCTGGCGAACCGGGCCTCCATGTCGAGGCCGATGGCGTGCGATCGCTCGAGATAGACCAGGCCGCCCATGTCGACGGGAACGTCGCCGATCGGGATCCAGGCCGTGACGATGCGGCTGGTGCCGCCGCGAAGATAGACGAGATCGTAATGCGCCGGCGTCGCCACGGTGGTGCCCGGTTGGGTGAAGCGCATGATCTTGCGCTTGTGCAAATAGGACAGCCCGCCGACGAACGCATCCATCAGCCGGGCCATCCGGGGCTGTGCGCAGAACCCTTCATAGGCGGTGGAGCGAACCAGCGCCATCAACCGGCGATCGGCGAGCTGACGGTCGAACGTGCCGGCCGCCAGGCCAAGCGCGGGATCGGACCCGGGCTGCAGCAAGCCGGTGTCGGCCAGATACGAAAACACCCAGCCGCGAAAATCTATGACGTCGCGGCGCGGCAGCATACCTTTCAGCCAGACATAGCCTTGCTCGGCAAGGAGGCCTCGAATGGCATCGATGCCGATCCCGGCGTCGTTTGGCACGAGATGACCCAACCGGTTCGGCGCCATCGATAATGTCTTGCCGTTGGCGTTCAGATCGATTGACGCAACAGGACTCCGTCGTTGCATGCCACCTGTTGAGCTTGACATTTCAGCCACCTGCGATTTTCCATCCTTAGCTGGAAATGCCATACTGTTTGCACACTCGCCCATGGACGGAACGAAGCCATGGACTTTTTCGCTCATGAACGATCTCTCTTACGCACTCTACAGATCCGCACCGGCCGCGGCCGGCGGCCTGTCGGTTACAGGGATTGGTCGGCATCGCGTCACGCAGGCGATCCAAGCGCGCAAATTGCCGGAATTCGCCGTGGTGCTGATTGAGAACGGTCAAGGCTGGCTTGAAACCAGGACTGCCGGCATGCAGACGATCCAAGCGCCGGCCCTGTTCTGGCTGCTTCCCGGGAGGATGCATTCCTTCGGGCCGGACGCATCGGGCTGGCTCGAACGCTGGGCGCTCTTCGACGGGGCCTTGATACGCGATTTCACCCGGCTGCGGCTGATCGCCGAGGACGCCCCTGTCGTCCCCTTGCGCGACCTCGACAAAATGCAGCGGCTGTTCGACAGGCTGCATAGTGAGCTGTCGCTCGATACGATGCTGAGCCAGGCAGAAGCCGCCGCCACGATGCATCGCATCGTCGTGCGTGCTGCCCGCCAGGCAATGGATTGGAACAACCGTCAACGAAACCCCAGCCTCCAGGATGCCGCCGACATGTAGCCCATCGTCGACGAATTGCGCCGCTGCGCGTGCGACCCGGTGGATTTCGATGCCTTCGCCGCGAAATTCTCGATGTCGCCGGCAACCTTGCGGCGCAGATTTGCGCGGGCAGCCGGCATGTCGCCCAAGGCCTTCCAACTGCGCACGAGGCTCGACCGCGCCAAACAGATGCTGGCCGCCTCCGATTCGCCCATCGAGTCCATTGCGGCCGCCGTCGGCATCCACGACGCCTTCTATTTCTCCCGTCTGTTTCGCGACCGCGAAAACTGTTCGCCCAGCGAATTTCGGTCTCGCCACAACCGCAAGTGAGTGCCGGATTGCCGGCCTTAAACCCGCGAAGCGCTTGAGTTTTTTCGGGGTGGGTCGGTGGCCGGCAGCGTGAGGCGCTTCACGTCGGCGGAATTCGACTTCGCATAAGTTCTTGAATCATATAAGCTTGTGCTGGGGTACCGGAACATGATGCCGAAACCTGCGACGCGGTTTTCGGACGACAGCATGCTCTATCTCCAGGCGACGAGGAGGGGTTTTGGCACTGGCTGCCGGCAGCACGACACGTCTGTGGACGCTTGTCGCTAAGGAGTTTTGGCGCAAGACGCGCCGGCGCCTTCGCGCAGGGCCAGTCTATCGCTGGCGCTATTCCGGGCGCACGCCCGAACGCGTCCTGATTGCACCGCCCGACCTCAGGCTCGCCGATCCGCAGATCGCGCTCGAGATCTACTATGGCCGCTATCCGCTGTCGGGACACCTCGTCGAGACCGGCGGCAAATCGCCATTCCAGATCGATGTCGCCAATCGCGGCTGGGTGAAGACGCTGCACGGCTTTCGTTGGCTGCGCCATATGCGCGCCGCCGGCACCGAGCTGGCCGCCGCCAATGCACGCGCGCTTGTCTCCGACTGGATCGCCATGCATGGCAACCAGATTTCCGGCATAGCCTGGGAGCCCGGCACCACCGCCAAGCGCGTCATTGCCTGGTTGCAACACTCCTCGGTTGTCCTACAAGGGGCCGAATTTCCGTTCTATCGCGCCTTCCTGAAATCGCTCGCCGTGCAGATCCGCTATCTCCGCTCGATGGCGCGCGAAATGCCGGACGGCAAGGACAGGCTGCGCGCTCGCATCGCGCTTGCCTTCGCCGCGCTGTCGCTGCCGGCGCCGGCCTCCGCACTGCGCGGCGCCACCCGCAACCTGGCGGAAGAACTCGACCGCCAGATCCTTCCCGATGGCGGCCATATTTCGCGCAACCCGATGGCGGTGCTCGAACTTCTCGCCGATCTCCTGCCGCTGCGTCAGACCTATGCCAATCAGGCCGAAACGCCACCGGCCGCCCTGATGGGCGCCATCGACCGCATGCTGCCGGCGCTCCGTTTCTTCCGCCATCAGGATGGCAGCCTGGCCCGCTTCAACGGCATGGGCGCGACCATCCACGACCGCATTGCCACCATCTTGCGCCACGACGACACCGCCGGCGCGCCGCTGCTGCACGCGCCGCATTCCGGCTATGAGCGCCTGTCGATGGGCGGCGTGACGGTGATTGCCGATACCGGCCCGTCGCCGGCCGTCGATGTGTCCAACGCCGCGCATGCCGGGTGCCTGGCCTTCGAACTCTCGTCCGGTCGCCAGCATTATATCGTCAATGCCGGCATCGACACCTATGGCGCCGCCGAGTTCCGGCCGCTGGCCCGTGCCACCGCGGCGCATTCGACCGCCACCATCAACGACACCTCGTCGGCGCGGTTTTCCCATTCGCTGCGCGTCAACGACCTGCTCGGCTCACCCTTGCTCGGCGGCCCGCAGCATGTGCCTTGCAAGCGCATCGACCAGAAGGGCACGCAAGGCTTCATCGCCCGCCATGACGGCTATATGCAGCGCTTCGGCTTCCTGCATGAGCGCGAGCTGAAACTGTCGAGCGAGGGCAATGTGCTCGCCGGCAGGGATCGCTTCCTCCGCCCGGGCGGTGCGGCGATCCGCAACAATGGCCGCGACTTCGTCGTGGTGCGCTTCCACATCCACCCTGACATCAACCTTTTGCAGGACGAGCATGACCGCCTGGTGCTGACCGCCGACCAGGCCGACACCTGGGTGTTCACCTGCACCGAAGTGGTGCCGGAGGTCGAGGAATCGATCTATTTCGCCGGCCTTGGCGGCCCGCGCCGCAGCCGCCAGATCGTGCTCGCCTTCAAGGCCTCGGAGATCGCCGAGGTGCATTGGCAGCTCACGCGCACCGGCATCGCCGGCCGAGAACAGCTGAGCGTCGTTGCCGGCGCCGGCTTGATCGAGCTTCCGGCTTGATTTCCTGACCTCATGTGCTACGGCCCGGCAACGCTCTCCAATCAGCCCTGAAAGGCCGCCAGCCCATGGCCGTCGCCGCCAAGAACATTCCGGCACCCGACCTCGTTCCGGTCCGCCGCGCCCTGCTTTCCGTCTTCGACAAGACCGGCCTGACCGACTTCGCCAAAGGGCTGGTCGCGGCCGGCGTCGAGCTGGTCTCGACCGGAGGTACGGCAAAGGCGATCGCCGAGGCGGGGCTGGCGGTGCGTGACGTCTCGGAACTGACAGGCTTTCCCGAGATCATGGACGGCCGCGTCAAGACGCTGCACCCGTCGGTGCACGGCGCACTGCTCGGCGTGCGCGACGATCCCGAACACGCCAAGGCGATGCACGATCACCGCATCGAGCCGATCGATCTGCTCGTCTCCAATCTCTACCCGTTCGAGGAGGTCCGCCGTTCCGGCGCCGACTATGCCGCTGTTGTGGAGAACATCGACATTGGCGGCCCGGCGATGATCCGCGCTTCGGCCAAGAATCACGCCTATGTCGCCATCGTCACCGATCCCGGCGACTACGCCTCGGTGCTGAACGCGCTGGAGATGAACATCGGCTCGCTGTCGCTGGATTTCCGCCAGAAGCTGGCGGCCAAGGCCTTTGCCCGCACCGCCAGCTACGATGCGGCGATCTCCGGCTGGTTCGCCGAAACGCTTGAGATCGAGCACCCGACCTGGCGCGCCTTCGGCGGCAGGCTGGAAAGCGTCATGCGCTATGGCGAGAACCCGCATCAGAGCGCCGGCTTCTACGTCAATGGCGACAAGCGGCCGGGGGTCGCCACGGCTCGCCAGTTGCAGGGCAAGCAGCTGTCCTACAACAACATCAACGACACCGATGCCGCCTTCGAGCTGGTCGGCGAGTTCGATCCCAACCGCTGCGCCGCCGTTGCCATCATCAAGCACGCCAACCCGTGCGGCGTCGCCGAGGACGCTTCGCTGGCTGCTGCCTATGCGAGAGCGCTGGCCTGCGACCCGGTTTCGGCCTTTGGCGGTATCGTCGCCATGAACCGCATCCTCGATGCCGAAGCAGCGCAGGAGATCGTAAAAACCTTCACCGAGGTGATCATCGCGCCGAACGCTTCGGAGGACGCTGTCCGCATCATCGCCGCCAAAAAGAATTTGCGACTGCTGGTCACCGGCGGTCTGCCCGATCCGCACGCCGGCGGCATCACTGTGAAATCCGTCGCTGGCGGCATGCTCGTCCAAGGCCGCGACAACGCGGTGGTCGACGATTTCGAACTGAAGGTGGTGACCAGGCGCGCGCCGACGGCGGCCGAGATGGCCGACCTCAAATTCGCTTTCCGCATCGCCAAGCACGTCAAGTCGAACGCCATCGTTTACGCCAAGGACGGCGCCACGGTCGGCATCGGCGCCGGCCAGATGAGCCGCGTCGATTCCTCGCGCATCGCCGCCCGCAAGGCGCTCGACGCCGCCGAGGCGGCGGGCTTGGCCGAGCCGCTGACGCAAGGCTCGGTGGTCGCCTCCGACGCCTTCTTCCCTTTCGCCGATGGGCTGATCTCAGCCATCGAAGCCGGCGCCACTGCCGTCATCCAGCCCGGTGGCTCGATGCGCGACGAAGACGTCATCGCCGCCGCGGATGAACATGGCATCGCCATGGTGTTTACCGGCGTGAGGCATTTCAGGCATTGAGCGCCTCTGCCTTTTCCCACAAGGGGAGAAGGAAAAGTGCGTCGCTATTCCACCGGCTGATCCGCCGGGTACGGCGTCCAGATCAATATCGCGATCCCAACGCCCAGGAACAGCACGATGGCCGCCATGCCGAGCCGCGCCGAGCCGCTGGCGAGCGTGATCGACGCCACCATGAACGGCGCCAGGAAACTCGTGGCCCTTCCGGCCAGCGCATAGATGCCGAAATAGCGGCCGGATTCGGCTGCGGTCACGCTGCGCGCCATGTAGGAGCGTGACGACGCCTGCACCGGTCCGAACGCCAGCCCGATTAACAGGCCATAGAAAATGTAGGCCTTTTCCGCCGCCGTGCCGAACAGGCCGCCACTATCGGCTCCCGGCATCATCCAGGCGCCGAACAACGTGTAGCCTGGCCCGGTCGAAACGATGCCGATGGTGGCGATGCTGAGCAGGACGAGCGAAATCATCACGATGGTCTTGGAGCCAAGCGCGGTGTCCAGCCATGCGGCAACCAGGCAGCCGACGATGGCGACGACGTTGAGAATAATGCCGAACATGCCGATCTCGGTGATCGACCAATGGAACATCGCTGCCGCAAAGGTGCCGCCCAAAGCGAGCAGCGCATTGACGCCGTCCTGATAAATCATGCGGGCGACAAGGAAGCGGAAGATGCCTTTGCGCCGGCGCACTTCAGTCAGCGTCGACTTCAGTTCCGACAGCCCCTCGCGCACCGCCGGCCCGATCGGAATGCCTTTGATGGCGTCTGGCGTGAAGAAGAACATCGGCAGGATGAACAGGAAATACCAGCCGGCCGACAGCGGCCCGGTGGCGCGCGCGTCCTCGCCGAGCTTCGGGTCGAGCCCAAAGAGCGGGTCGATGCCGATGATCGTCTTGCCGGTCTCCAGCGAACCTGCAAGACAGGCGACAACAAAGATCAGCGCGATCATGCCGCCGAGATAACCAAGTCCCCAGGCAATGTTGGAGACGTGGCCGATCTCGCTCTTCGGCACCAGGCGCGGCATCATCGAATCGTTGAACACGGTCGAGAATTCCGCCGCGACCGAAGCGAGAGAAAAGAACAGCACCACCAGAAAAAGGTTCGAGCCGGGAGCGGCGAACCATAGCAGGCAAAGGCTGATGATCTTGATCGAGGCGAAGAACGCAATCCACGGCTTGCGCGGCCCGGTCTGGTCGGCAATCGAGCCGAGGATGGGCGACAAAACGGCAATGACCAGGCCCGCAACAGCGATGCCGTAGCCCCAGGCCGCCTGGCCTGAGACCGGATCGCTCGCCATGCGCGAGACGAAATAAGGGCCGAAGATGAAGGTGGTGACGACGGTGAAGAACGGCTGCGCCGCCCAGTCGAAGAACATCCACCCCCAGATGCCACGCCCGGATGCCCGCTGCGCTGTTTCTACCGCCGCCATGATGATTCCCCCGGCACCGCCCGTGTCGGGCGCCATGTCTGCATGTTTCGAATGCTCATGCAAACCGCCAAAGATTCGCGCTGCCCCTCACCTGGATGTCGCCGCTGTCTACCTGCATAGAGACGCGAAGAAAGGCGCCGCGCCCCTACCTCCCCCTTGTGGGGAGGTCGGACCGAAGGTCGGGGTGGGGGTCGGTGCCGCACCCCCACCCCGCTGCTTCGCAGCGACCCTCCCCACAAGGGGGAGGGTAAAGTCCCGAGCCTCACATCCCCGTCAGATCGCTCATCAGCCCCGAAGCCACCGACAGCCTGGACACGGTGATATCCCCGCCTTCGGTCAGCGCCTGCAGCCGCTCGCGAATGCGCGCCACGCGCTCGCCTCCGGCTTCCAGCCAGGCCGCCACAGGATCCGCCGTCCCGGCATGGCCGGCGAGAGCCGCCACCGCAATGCCGCGCCGCGCCGCGCCGATCGTGTCGGTGGCGCGCGACAGCGCCAGCTGGTCGTAATAGTCCGACGGCGTGATTGAACGCGCCGCCTCTTCGACGCGCGGAATGCGGAAGGCATCGCTGACGGCGAAGAACGCCTTGGCCGAGGCGACGACGTCGGCATTGGCCGTGCGCGCCGTCAGTGCGATGTCGGGGATCAGTCCCGCCACATCGGCCATTGCCAGCTGCCCGGCGAGCTTTTCGGGGGCGCCGGCCTTGAACAGGCCATACCGCCTCTCCTCGACCCGCTCGCGCGAGAAGGCCGGTAGCAGCGAGAGCAGCTTCGGCTCCAGCGCCATGCGCGCCTCTTGCAGTTCGGCAATGCGCTGGCCGAGCGCTGCGGTGCCGGCATCGTTCTTCAGATACCAGCCGCTGGTCACGAAGATAAGCCGGCTGACGGACTGGTAGAGATCGAGCTGCGCCTGGCCGTCGATGTGGCTGTCCAGCGCATCGATCTCCCGATAGAGCGCCGGCAACGCGAAGCCGTCGCGCACCACGGCGAAGGTGCGCACCACGTCGGCCGCGCTGCGCCCCGTGGCTTCCTGCAGCCGGTTGACGAATGACGGTCCGCCGCGATTGACGAGATCGTTGGCGACGACGCGGGCGATGATTTCGCGGCGCAGCCGGTGGCCATGGATCTCAGCCGCATATTTCTTCGCCATCCGGTCAGGGAAATAGCCCATCAGGTCGCGGTCGAAATGCGCGTCGTCAGGCACGTCGCTGGCGACGATGTCGGAAAACAGCACGATCTTGGCATAGGCGAGCAGCACGCCAAGCTCCGCCCGGGTCAGCGGCTCGCCACGCGCCTCGCGCTCAGCAAGGGCGGCCGGCGACGGCAGCGTCTCGACAGCGCGGTCGAGCAGGCCCCGAGCCTCCAGCGCCGCCATGAACCGGCTCTGGTGCGCGATGTCGGCAAGGCCGCGCTTGCGGGCGATGGAAAGCGCCAGCGTCTGTTCGTAATTGTTGGACAGCACGAGGCCGGCGACCTCGTCGGTCATCTCGGCCAGCAGCTTGTTGCGCGCCGGCCGGGTCAGCGATCCCTTGCGCATGGCGGACGCCAGCGCGATCTTGATGTTGACCTCGACGTCGGAGCAGTTGACGCCGCCCGAATTGTCGATGGCATCGGAGTTGCAGCGACCGCCATTCATGCCGAATTCGATCCGGGCACGCTGCGTGACGCCGAGATTGGCGCCCTCACCGATCACTTTGGCCCGCACATCGAGCGCGGTGATGCGGATGGCGTCGTTGGCGCGGTCGCCGACTTCGGCATTGGTTTCGCCCGAGGCCCGTAAATACGTGCCGATGCCGCCGAACCACAGAAGGTCGACGTTCGCCTTGAGGATAGCGGTCATGATCTCGGCCGGGGTCGCGGTGATCTTGGCGAGGCCAATCGCCGCCGCCGCTGCCGCAGGCAGCGTGATCGACTTCTGGCTGCGCGAGACGATGACGCCGCCTTCCGACAGCTTGGTCTTGTCATAGTCCTGCCAGGACGAACGCGGCAGCGCGAACATGCGCTCGCGCTCGGCCATCGATGCCACCCTGTCCGGATCGGGATCGATGAAGATGTCGCGATGGTCGAAGGCGGCGATCAGCCTGGTCTGCGGCGACAAGAGCATGCCGTTGCCGAACACGTCGCCCGACATGTCGCCGACGCCGACGACGGTGAAGGGGGTGGTCTGGATGTCGCGGTTGATCTCGCGGAAATGCCGCTTGACCGCTTCCCAGGCGCCCTTGGCGGTGATGCCCATCTTCTTGTGGTCGTAACCGGCCGAGCCGCCGCTGGCGAAGGCATCGTCGAGCCAGAAACCGTGTTTCTCCGAAATGGCATTTGCGGTGTCGGAGAAGGTTGCCGTGCCCTTGTCGGCGGCGACGACAAAGTAGGGGTCGTCAGGATCGCGCCTGACGACGCCGGCTGGGGGTATGACGCCATCGAGGCCGATATTGTCGGTGATCGACAGCAGGCTGGAAACGAAATTCTTGTAGGCCGAGGTGCCGGCCTCGAAGATGGCGTCGCGGCCGGCGCTCATCGGCAGCTTCTTCGGATAGAAGCCGCCCTTGGCGCCGACCGGCACGATGACGGCGTTCTTGACCTGCTGCGCCTTGACCAAGCCGAGCACCTCGGTGCGGTAATCCTGGGCGCGGTCCGACCAGCGCAGGCCGCCGCGCGCAACCGGGCCGAAGCGCAGATGCACGCCTTCGACCTCGGAACCATAGACGAAGATCTCGCGCCACGGCCGCGGCGCCGGCAATCCTTCGACCGCTTGCGAGTCCAGCTTGATCGCCAGTGACTGGCCCCGCGCCTTCGTTCCCGCAACGAAATGATTGGTGCGCAACGAGGCTTCGATCAGGTTGAGATAGCGGCGGATGATGGTGTCGTCATCAATGTTGGGGACTTCCTCCAGCGCGTCCTTGATCTTGGCCTTGAGGTGCTTGGCGGCGATGACGCCTTCCGTCTCGGCGGTCGGGCCGAGACGAGCGACGAACAGTGCATGCAGGCCGCGCGCAATGTCGGGATAGCGGTTGAGCGCGGCCGCGATGAAATCCTGGCTCTGCGGGATACCGGCTTGCTGCAGGTAGCGGCCATAGGCGCGCAGAATGCTGACTTCGCCCGACCACAGGCCGGCGGTCTGGGCAAGCCCGTTATAGCTGTCATTGTCGATGTCGCCGCGCCAGACCGACAGGAACGCGTCCTCGAACAGCGCGCCGCCATCGCTGAGGTCGATCGGCTTGCCGTAGCTGTTCTCCAGCTCCATGTCGTGGACGAAGACGGTGTCGCCGCCGTCCTCGCCAACTTCGAAGGTGCGCTCGCTGATGACGCGGAAGCCGATGTTTTCCAGCACCGGCACGCGACGCGACAGCGCTACCGGGCTGCCGTGGTGGTAGATCTTCAGCGCTGCCTGATGGGGTTTCTGTTCGGCATGGCGGTAATAGTCGATGGCGATCGGGTTGGCGGTGCTGATGCCGGCGATGCGCCCCGCATCCTTCAGCGCGATGGCCGCGCTGAAGGAATCGCGATAGCTCTCAGGCAGACGCGCGGCGATCGCCTTCAGCGATGGATCGCCGCCGACGGCTTCCGCGGCTTCGGCCAGCGCGTCGTCCCAGGTTCGCACGATATCGCGGATCGCCGCTTCGATCGCCGCCTGCTCGACCTTCGGCGTCTTGCCGCCGGAGCGGCCGATGATGAAATGCACACGCGCCAGCCCGCCCTCCGGAAACGCCGGATAATAAGCCGACAAACGGCCCTCGAAGACGGTCTTGAGATAGGTGCCGATCTTCTCGCGCACGACGCTGTCATAGCGGTCGCGCGGCACGAAGACGAGGATCGAGACGAAGCGGTCGAACTGGTCGGCGCGCACCAGCGCCCGCACCCGCGGCCGCTCGACCAGGCCGAGAATGGCCGCGGCGTGCTTCTTCAGGATCGGCACCGGCACCTGGAACAGTTCGTCGCGCGGATAGCTCTCCAGAACGTTGATCAGTGCCTTGCCGGAATGGTCGTGCCGGTCGAAGCCGGACTTGGCGATGATGGTCTCGGCCTTTGACCTCAGATACGGGATTTTCATCACCGAGCGCGTGTAGGCAGTCGAGGTGAACAGGCCGACCATGCGCAACTCGCCGGCAAGCGTGCCCTTGGCGGTGTAGGTTTTGACGCCGATATAATCGAGATAAATGCGGCGGTGCACCAGCGACTTGGCGTTGGCCTTGGTAACGATCAGCGGCTCCGGCCCATGCAGGAAGGCGCGGATTTCGGGCGTCGTCGTCACCGCCTCGGTGCCGCGCCGGAGCACCAGCACATCCGGGTCGGCGAGGATGCCGAGACCGGGCTTGTCGGCGCGCTCCAGATTGCCGCTCTCCGTGCCGCCGGAATATTTGAACTCGCGCATGCCAAGGAAAGTGAAATTGTCGTCGCGCAGCCATTCAAGGAAGGCGATGGCCTCGGCAACGCTCTTCTTGTCGAGCGGCACGGCGGAATAGCGGAATTCGGAAATCGCCTGGTCGAGACGGGCGAGCATCGGCTTCCAGTCGCTGACGGCGGCGCGCACCTGGTTGAGCATCTTGCGCAGGCGGTCGGCCAGCGCGTCGGCCTGCTCCGCCGTCAGGCGCGGAATATGGACATGGACGACGCTCAGGCGGTCGTGATTGCCATCGTCCTTGAGGGCGCTGCCGTCGCCGAGGATCTCGTCGACGCCGGCCTTGCCGTGACGCACGACGATGACCGGATGGGTGACCAAAGTCGGTTCGCCGGCAGTTTCTGTGATCTCGCCGAGGATCGAATCGAACAGGAACGGCATGTTGTCGTTGACGACGGTGATGATCGTCATCGGGCGGCCCTCGCGGGAGACGCCCGACCCGGCATCGACGGCGACGACACTTTGGCCCTTCTTGTGGGCGGCGACCGCACGTCCTGCCAGGTCGGCGGCGCGCTCCAGGTCGGCGGCGTCATAGGCGGCAATGTCTTCGGCCGGCGCGCGGGCCAGCAGATAGTCGGCGAGCCTGGCCGGCTTCCCGTCGGGTTTCACCCCGGCGGTGGCTGTTTTCTTCGGCTTAGCTGCGGATTTCACGCTCGCCATGTTGTCCTCCCGTCACATGCTTTTACGACTATGGTAGCAGATGACCGCTGTTTGGCGACAAAGGTTTGACGGCTCGATAAGAATTACAGGAATTCGACGGTCAGGCGGCGGTGAACCAGGAGGGAGACCCCATGTCCGGCAAAATCAGCGCACTTGACCTCGGTATCGCGGAACTGAGCGAGGCGACAAAAGCCTATTTCGCCAAATGCGAGGAAAAGCTCGGCCTGGTTCCCAACGTGCTTCTTGCCTATGCCTTCGACGAGAAGAAGCTGCGCGCCTTTACCGACACCTACAATGATCTGATGCTGGGTGAATCCGGCCTGTCGAAGCTGGAACGGGAGATGATCGCGGTCGTCGTTTCCTCGATCAATCACTGCTATTATTGCCTGACCGCGCATGGCGCGGCGGTGCGCCAGCTCTCCGGCGATCCGGCTCTCGGCGAGATGATGGTGATGAACTTCCGCGCTGCCAATCTTTCACCGAAACAGACGGCGATGCTCGAATTCGCCGTCAAGCTGACGGAAGAGCCGGCAAAGATCGTCGAGGCGGACAGGGAAGCACTGCGCAACGCCGGCTTCACCAACCGCGACATCTGGGACATCGCCTCGACCGCCGCCTTCTTCAACATGTCGAACCGCGTGGCGGCGGCCATCGACATGCAGCCGAACGACGAATACCACGCCATGGCGAGGTGAAAGTTTCCTTCTCCTCGTAGGAGAGGTCAACGCGCCGCGATGGCCCCGGCAGCGCCGGCCATCGTCGTGGCGCTGATTCGGTTGGCGATCTTCATGGCGCGCCTGCTTTTGAGCAGCTTGCGCGCCCGTGAGGCCGCGACGACCCAGGCGAGATCGATGGCGATCAGAACCACCGCCATCGTCGCCGTCAGTTCGACCCAGCCGATGACACTCACCGAAGCGAGGTCGATGATCGTCGGCAGCAGCGCCAGATAGAACATCATGATCTTGGGATTGCCGAGCGTCACCGCCATGCCGGCAAAGAACAGTTTTGCCGGCGAATCCTCGCGCGGCATCTCGCCTTCTTTTGCGTCGACAGGTGCGGTCCACATCCTGAAGGCGAGGTAGGCGAGGTAAGCGACGCCGATCCATTTCACGACGACGAAGGCGAAATGGAAGGTCTGCGCCACGACCGCCAGCCCGAACACCGCCAGCGACAGCCAGATGGCCTCGCCGATCCACATGGCGAGCAGGAACGGAAACACGTCACGAAAGCCCTTCGAGATGACGCGGGCGACAAGGGCTGCGATCGACGGGCCGGGCGAGCCGGCGGCGACGAAGAGAGCGGCGGCGAAGATCAGGAGCGAGGTGAGGTGCATGACGGAGCCCTTCGAGCGTTGGGTGGCAAAGGATATCCGATCGCTGGCGATTTGGCATCCTGCAGCCTGATGGGCCAGCCGACGCGGCAAATTTCAGCGGCCGGACCTTGCCCGCGCCAGTGGTTTGAGAAAGGATCGCGGCCGTGAAATCAATCGTCATCCACACGGCAAAAGACCTGCGCATCGAAGAGTCCGATCCGGGCGTGCTGGGCACCGGACAGGTCGAAATATCGGTCGAGGCCGGCGGCATCTGCGGCTCGGACCTGCACTATTACAATCATGGCGGCTTCGGCGTGGTGCGCCTGCGCGAGCCTATGATCCTCGGACATGAGGTCGCCGGCACGGTGAAGGCGCTTGGCGCCGGCGTCTCCAGCCTCGCCGTCGGCGACCGCGTCGCTATTTCGCCCAGCCGGCCCTGCAATGCGTGCCGATACTGCCTGCAGGGCGTGCAGAACCAATGCCTCGACATGCGATTCTACGGCAGCGCCATGCCGATGCCGCACATACAGGGGGCCTTCCGCCAGCGCCTCGTCGCCGAGGCTTGGCAGTGCCACAAGATCGCCGATTATGTCTCCATCAACGAAGCCGCCTTTGCCGAGCCGTTCGCGGTAACGCTGCATGCCGTCAACCGCGCCGGCTCGCTGCTCGGCAAGCGGGTCTTGGTCACCGGCTGCGGGCCGATCGGTGCGCTCAGCATCCTTGCCGCACGTGTCCACGGCGCGCGTGAGATCGTCGTCACCGATGTCATGGACGCGGTTCTGGCCAAGGCCAACGAGATCGGCGCCGACCGCACCATCAATGTCGCCACAGATGCCGACAAGCTCGCTGGCTACAATGTCGAGAAGGGCAGTTTCGACGTCATGTTCGAATGCTCCGGCAATGAGCGCGCGGTGCGAGCCGGGCTCGATGTGCTGAAGCCGCGCGGGGTGCTCGTGCAGCTCGGCCTAGGCGGCGACATGTCGCTGCCTCAGAATCTCATCGTCGCCAAGGAGATCGAAATGCGCGGCTCCTTCCGTTTCCACGACGAGTTCGCGCTGGCCGTCGATCTGATCAACAACCGTCGCGTCGACGTTAAGCCGCTGCTGACCGGCATCTATCCAATGGACGAGGCGGTTGCGGCTTTCGAGATCGCCGGCGACCGCAACAAATCGATGAAGGTACAGATCGCCTTCGCCTGAGCAGGGCGAGACACCCTATGAACCTTGCCCGCTCGGCATCTTGCCGCTAGAAGAACCGTCCCGACATTCATTTCGAGCTTCGTTTTGCCTCAGTAACCGCCGGTCTCGCCAACTCCCCTGATCACGCTTGGCAGGGCGCCGCATTGAGCGGTGCCTGCTCCATTTCACGTGTTCCTCAGGCGGCGGTTCGAGACCGGTTTGGCACTGCTGAACCGTTGTCGCGCGCTTTGCCGCCCGTGACAGCTGATTTCCGACATAGCTAGCTCTCGCCACGCCGTGCCCGCATGGGCATCTCGCCATTGCCGACCTGAAGAACTTCCACACTGGAAGGTCTTCCGGCTTGTCCCAACATCTCGCTATCCACTGGGCAATCACGCCCGAAATCGCGCCTCGACCCCTGGTCCACTGCAACCGCTGCAGCGCCGTGAAAGCCTATCGCTGCAGCGACAAATTCCGCGTCAACGCCAATGGCAAACGCATTGATGTCTGGCTGATCTATCGCTGCATCGACTGCGACAATTCGTGGAATTTCGGCATTTTCGAACGCTGCAACCGCCGCGACATCGAACCCGCGCTGCTGGCAGCGCTCGAAAGCAACGATCCGGCCCTCGCCCGCCGCCATGCCTTCGATGTCGTGGCTTTGCGAAACCGGGTCAGCCGCGTCGAGGAGTTTCCCGATGTCGCCGTTCACAAACACCGGCTCGGCGGCGAAGGCCGACCCGCAGCCGCGCTTGAAATCAGGCTTGGGCTGGAAATGCCGACATCGCTGCGGCTCGACCGTCTGCTCGCCGGCGAACTCGGCATCTCCCGATCAAGGCTTCAGGCGCTGGAGGAGAAACGATTGCTGGTTGTTGTTCCCGAAGGCGCCAGAGCTTTGCGCAAGCCGGCCGGCGACGGCACGGCGATTCGCATTGACCTGGCCGACGAGCCGGATCGTGAAGCCATCATTTCGGCTGCCGTGGGTGAATGACAAGAGGGGCGAAGCACCGGTGCTTCGCCCCTCTCGAATTTAGACAATCAGACGATTACGCCGCGCCCACAACCTTGGCCGACTTCTCGAAGCGCTTGCGCTCGTTCGGGTCGAGATAGAGCTTGCGCAGGCGGATGGTCTTCGGCGTCACCTCGACCAGCTCGTCGTCCTGGATCCAGGCCAGCGCGCGCTCCAGCGTCATGCGGATCGGCGGCGTCAGCTTCACCGCCTCGTCCTTGCCGGCGGCGCGGATGTTGGTCAGCTTCTTGCCCTTCAGCACGTTCACTTCGAGGTCGTTGTCACGGCTATGGATGCCGATGATCATGCCCTGATAGACCTTGACGCCCGGGTCGATGACCATCGGGCCGCGGTCTTCGAGGTTCCACATGGCATAGGCCACTGCCTCGCCCTGTTCGTTGGAGATCAGCACGCCGTTGGTGCGGCCCGGCAGTTCGCCCTTGTAGGGCTGGTAGGCGTGGAACAGCCGGTTCATCACGGCGGTGCCGCGCGTGTCGGTCAACAGTTCCGACTGGTAGCCGATCAGTCCGCGCGTCGGCGCGTGGAAGACGATGCGCTGACGGTTGCCGCCCGAAGGCCGCAGCTCGACCATCTCGGCCTTGCGCTCCGACATCTTCTGCACGACGATGCCGGCGTGCTCCTCGTCGACGTCGATGACGACTTCCTCGACCGGCTCCAGCAATTCACCGTTCTCGCCCTTCTGCATGACGACGCGCGGACGCGACACGGCGATTTCAAAGCCTTCGCGGCGCATCGTCTCGATCAGCACGGCCAGCTGCAATTCGCCGCGGCCGGAAACGAAGAACGAATCCTTGTCGGGCGATTCCTCGATCTTGAGCGCGACATTGCCTTCGGCTTCGCGCAGCAGGCGGTCGCGGATGACGCGGCTGGTCACCTTGTCGCCTTCAGTGCCGGCGAGCGGCGAATCGTTGACCAGGAAAGACATGGTCACGGTTGGCGGATCGATCGGTTGCGCATGCAACGCCTCGGTCACCGCCAGGTCGCAGAACGTGTCGGCGACGGTGCCTTTGGACAGGCCGGCAATGGCGACGATGTCACCCGCCTGCGCCTCTTCGATCGGCTGGCGCTCAAGGCCACGGAACGCGAGGATCTTGGAGATGCGCCCGGTTTCTATCTGCGTGCCGTCATGGTGGAGCACCTTGACCGCCTGGTTGGACTTCAGCGTGCCGCTCTCGATACGGCCGGTAATGATGCGGCCGAGGAAGGGATTGGCTTCCAGGATGGTGCCGATCATGCGGAACGGGCCGGGATGAACGGTCGGCTCCGGCACATGCTTGATGACGAGGTCGAACAGCGGCGCCAGGCCCTGGTCCTTCGGGCCTTCCGGATTTTCCGAGACCCAGCCATCGCGGCCAGAACCGTAGAGGATCGGGAAGTCGAGCTGCTCGTCAGTGGCGTCAAGCGCTGCAAACAGGTCGAACACCTCGTTGACCACTTCGACGTGGCGGGCGTCCGGACGGTCGATCTTGTTGATGACGACGATCGGCTTCAGGCCGACCTTGAGCGCCTTGCCGACGACGAACTTGGTCTGCGGCATCGGGCCTTCGGCCGCGTCGACCAGCACGATCGCCGAATCCACCATCGACAGGATGCGCTCGACCTCACCTCCGAAATCGGCGTGGCCGGGGGTGTCTACGATGTTGATGCGGGTGTCCTTCCAGTCGACCGAGGTCGCCTTGGCCAGGATGGTGATGCCGCGTTCCTTTTCGAGGTCGTTGGAATCCATGGCGCGCTCGGCGACGCGCTGATTGTCGCGGAAGGAACCGGATTGCCGCAGCAATTGGTCGACGAGGGTGGTTTTTCCATGGTCGACGTGCGCGATGATCGCGATATTACGAATTTTCATTTTGTGGTCTCGGGAGCGTTGCAGGCAGCAGGCCAAAGGGCGCCGCCTCTTTCGGTTGCGCGGCTCATACAGGGTTTTTCGCAATTGCGAAAGAGGAGGCGCACCACCAAATACTCATCAAATCTTAAGCATCTCGGTGTGAGATGGTTTTGTTAACCAAGGCGGGAACCTTTCTGGGCCCGGGTAGTTCGAAATTCATGACCGACAAACTCAACCGATTTTGGCCCCTCATCGCTTCGGTCGCATTCGCTGCCGTGCTGGCGGCCAATGCCGCTCAATCGGCCGCCACGGTGAAGGAAGCCAATCCGGCTTCGTCGTCCGACCGGACGGCCGAGCAGATGTTTGCCGACGCCCCTGATGGCGTCGACCCCGTGGTCACCGGCCCGGTCAGCGCCTCTTTCAAGCAGAGGCAGCGGGTTGCAGGCTGCGACAGCGCGGTGTGGCCGAAGATTCCGACGGTTTGCTACCCGGACTGACGGCTGCCCATTCCAGGCATAGCGATCCTTCGCACCGACCCAAAGGCTTACGCCGACCGCACCGGATCGAGCGTCACCTTGTAAAGCTCGATGTCGTCGCGATCCATAAGCCGCACGGTCAGCTGCTCTGTCGCCCCTGAAATGTCCACCAGGCCAAAGAACTGCAGGCCGGCCGAGGGTGGCAGGTTCTGGCCCTGTTCGGTGGTCGGCGCCTTGATGAATTTCAGCTCCGGGCCGAAGGTCATGTCGAAATCATTGGGACCGAAGGTACCGGCGTGGATCGGGCCCGAGACGAATTCCCAGAAAGGATTGAAATCCTGGAACCGCGCCTTGTCGGGGTTGTAATAGTGCGCCGCCGTGTAGTGGACATCGGCGGTCAACCAGACCGTGTTGGTGATGCCGGCAGTCTTGATGTAGCGCAACAGGTCGGCGATCTCGAGCTCGCGGCCTTTGGGCAGGCCATTGTCGCCATTGCTGATGGCTTCCGCGCCGACCTTCTTGGCGCCGTCGTCCCAGACGACGAGGCCGAGCGGCATGTCGGCGGCAATGATCTTCCAGGTCGCCCTGGAATTCGTCAGCTCGCGCTTCAGCCATTTCGTCTGCTGTTCGCCCAGCATGCGTGACTGCGGCGTCATGTCCTCCTGCATGTCGGGGCCGTTCGGGCCGCGATAGGAGCGCATGTCGAGGAAGAACACGTCGAGCAGCGGCCCATGCGCGATCTTGCGGTAGACGCGGCCGGGCTCGGACGGCTCGTAGCGGATCGTCGTCATCTCATGGAAGGCGCGCGCCGCACGCGCCGCGAGCACATGGACGGATTTTTCGGTGTAGCGGCTGTCGGCGCCGAGATTCTTCGAATCCGACCAGTTGTTCAGCACCTCGTGATCGTCCCACTGGTAGAAGGTCGGGCAGATGGCGCTCAAGGCCAGAACGTTTTTGTCCATCATGTTGTATTTCCACTGGTCGCGGTACTCATCCAGCGTCTCGGCCACCTTGCGCTTGCCGTCGATCAGGACGACGTTTTTCCACTTGCCGCCGCCAGGCAGGTCTACCTCGTCCTTCATGGCGCCATCGGCATAGATGGTGTCGCCAGAATGCAGGAAGAAATCCGGCGTGTGCCTGGCGATGGTGGCGTAGGTTTTCATGCCGGTCTCATCGATTCCCCAGCCCTGGCCGGCCGTGTCGCCCGACCAGGCGAATTTTATGTCGCGCTTCGAGGCGGGTGCTGTGCGGAAACGGCCGACGATCGGTTCGGAAACGGCGTTGATATCCGACAGGTCGGCGGCAGTCATCCGGTAGAAGATATCCTGGTCGGAGGCGAGGTCGGTGAGCAGGCGCTTGACCGTGAAGTCGCTGGCCGGCGAGGTATCGAGCGGCGCCAGCCGCGTCGCATTGGCGAAGTTTTCCGTCGACGACACTTCGAACATGACGCGCGAAGGCCGGTCGGTGCGCGTCCACACCATGCCGCTCGAGGCATCGACATCGCCGGACTGGACGCCATGGGTGAAGGCCGGGCGCTGGCTGGCGCGCGAATAATAGGGCAAAGCGAGCCCCGATGCGCCGAGCAGACCGGCGGCGCTGGCAGAGGTGACGAAAGCGCGGCGGGTCAACGAGATCTTGTTCATGGCTGTCTCCTGATGGCTTCGAACGGTGCCAGCAAGCTCCAGCTTCAATGTTTCAGCCACATCTCGGGAAGATGAAACTTTGATAACAATCGACAGGTGATCTCCGCCCTTGAGGGGGGAGATGTCGCCGAAGGCGACAGAAGGGGGTCGCCTCGCTTGGAGCGCCGACCTCCTATGCGCAAGAGGCTGAGTCCGGTCGCACGGCCCCCCTCTGGCCGCTTCGCGGCCATCTCCCCCCTGATGGGGGAGATTAGTACCGCGCCTTACGCCGCTTGCGGCTCCGGATCGAAAGCCGGCCTGCTCGTATTGATCAGCAGCGACAGACACGCAGCCACGATCGCCGTCAAACCGGCGATCAGGAAGGCCAGTTCGTAATTGCCCTGCAGTTCGCGCATGGTGCCGCCGAAGGCGGCGGCGGTGGCGGCGCCGACTTGGTGGCCGGCTACGATCCAGCCGAACACGATCGGGCCGCTGCGGTCACCGAACGCCTCGTTGGCGAGCCTGAGCGTCGGCGGCACGGTGGCGATCCAGTCGAGACCGTAGAGCACGGCGAAGATGATCAGGCTAGTCGCCGAGAAGCCGGAATAGGGCAGATAGATTAGCGCCAGGCCGCGAATGCCGTAGTAGACGCCGAGCAGCTTGCGCGGGTCGAAACGGTCGGTGAGCCAGCCTGACAAAGTCGTGCCGATCAGGTCGAAAATGCCCATCAGCGACAGCAGGCCCGCGGCCTGTACCTCGGGGATGCCCATATCGCCGCAGAAGGAGATCAGATGCGTGCCGACCAGCCCGTTGGTGGTGAAACCGCAGATGAAGAAGGTGGCGAACAGATACCAGAAGACGCGGGTGCCGGCGGCGCGGCGTAGCGTGTTCAGCGTATGCGCCAGGAAATTGCCTTGCGATGCCGGCGACACCGGCGGCACGTCATCGGCCCCTGCGCCATAGCGCACCATGCCGATCGAAGCGGGACGCTCCGGAACCAACAGCCAGACCAGCGGCAGAAGACAGGCGGTGGCGATAGAGACGGCGGTGGCGACGGGCTGCCAGCCGCCGGACTGGGCGAGCGATGCCAGTAGCGGCAGGAACACCAAGAGGCCGGTGGCGCTGGAGGCCGACATCAGCCCCATCACCAAGCCGCGATTGGTCTTGAACCAGCGGTTGACGATGGTGGCGCCGAGCACGGTGGCGACCGCGCCGGAGCCGATACCTGAAAACACGCCCCAGGTGAGGAACAGATGCCATGGCTCGGTCATCAGCAGGCTGAGCGCGGTCGAGCCCGACATGATCACAAGCGAGGCAAGCAGCGTGCGGCGCAAGCCGATACGCTCCATCAGTGCGGCCGCAAACGGCCCGGTCAGGCCGTAGAGGAAGATGCCGATCGCGGCGGCAATCGAAACCGTATCGCGCCCCCAGCCGAAGCTTTTATCCAACGGCAGCATCATCACGGAAGGAGCCGAACGAAGCCCGGCCGCGATCAACAGGCAGAGGAAGATGACGCCGACCACGACGAAAGCGTAGCGCTGGCCAAAGGGACGGGATTGAGCTATCATGTTACTGACCGGTACGTTGCAGGTGGGGACATGTATACGTACCGATCGGTAACACGTCAATCGAGTCATACCATGCCAACGGACAAAAATATTGAACTGACCATCAAGGACGGTCATGCAGCCGCACCGCCCAAGGCTGCCAAGAAAATCCTCGACGTGGCCTACGACCTGTTCTACCGCCGCGGCATCCGGGCGATCGGCGTCGACGAGATCGTCAAGCGCGCCGGCGTCACCAAGCCCAGCCTCTACCGCAGCTTTCCCTCCAAGGACGAGCTCGCCGCTTCCTATCTCAGGCAATATGACCGTGAGTATTGGGAGCGTTTCGACGAAGCCGTGGCTGCCCATCCCGGCGACCCGCGCGCACAGCTCAGGGCTTTTCTGACTCGCGTCGGCAAGCGCACGCAAAGGCCGGACTATCGCGGCTGCGGCATGACCAACGCGGCGGTGGAATATCCCGAACATGGCCATCCGGCGCGTGTCGTCAGCGAGGCCAACAAGCAGGAGTTGCGCCACCGCCTGCGCGCCATGGCCGCAGCGATGGGCGCTAAAGACCCTGACACGCTCGGCGACGGCCTGCTGCTGTTGATCGAAGGCGCCTATATCAGCGGCCAGCTCTTCGGCCTGGGCGGCCCGGCGCAATCGGTGGCCCGCAACGCCGACCTGCTGATCGAGGCGAGCTTGAAGAAATAGCATTTTCTAACGTTGGCGCCGCCCCTCACCTGCCTGCATCCTTTCCCGGAAATGGGGCGAGGGACGCTCTCATCACGATTTCGCCAATTGCCAGCGTTGCGCTTCTCCCCGTTCACGGGGAGAATTGCCCGGCAGGGCGATGTGGGGCGGCGCCAACGTTGAGATTGGCACGCTAGGCCGGCTGCAGATTTGCCGATAGGCTGGGGCCAACCTCAAGGGAGACGTCCGCATGCGAACCCTGCTGCTTGTTCCATTCGCCCTCGCCGCCCTCTGCCAGGCAGCCCATGCCGATGGCATATCCAGCGTCTACACCGACCTCGATTCGCAAAAGGATTGCGTGACCTATGCGCAGGCCGAGGAAGGCGATGGTGACTGGGCCGAACTCGCCTGCTCCGGCTATCGCGGCTATCCCGTGCTGATCGCCTATGACGATGCGCGTGAATCGCTGTTTTACGGGTTTCCGCCGGGCGGCGAGATGACCTCGGTCTGGGAGAGCTTTTCCGGCCTCAACTCGTCCGGCGCCAAGGTCGAATGGCGCATCGAGACCAAGGGCGAGGTTGCCGTTCCCTTCGCCGTCATCCACCGCCGCTCGATCAGCAATCCCGAGGACGAGAACAAGCCGACCGAAGTGCTGCTGGTCGCCAAGGTCGCCCAGATGGAAGCCCGCGACGGCTGCACCATCGGCCTCGTGCTGGCCACCGGCAACCCGCAGGCCAATGACCAGGCGCGCAAGCTGGCGGACAAGGCGAAGAGTTTCGCCTGTGGCAAGGACAAGCACACCGTCATCGGCAACGTGCCGGCGTTTGGTCGGGTGGATAACTAGCCACGTGGGTGCAAGGCACCCCCCTCTGCCCTGCCGGGCATCTCCCCCTCAAGGGGGGAGATTGGCAGCTTCGCTGGCGGCGCTTTTCTTTCGGCGCTGAAAATTGACGAAAGCCGTTGCGACATCCGATCTCCCCCCTTGAGGGGGAGATCGCCGGCAGGCCAGAGGGGGGTGCCTCGCGCTGGCGTTTGCCGCTTACTTGAACGAGACGCAGGCCTCTCTCGGCGCTACTTCGCCGCCTTCGCCCGTGCGATCGCGTCGACGATCATCTTCTTGGCGTATTTGGAATCGTGCCAGCCTTCGATCTTGACCCATTTGCCGGGCTCGAGATCCTTGTAGTGCTCGAAGAAGTGCTGGACCTGGTCGCGGGTGATCTCGGGCAGCTGCGTGTATTCGGTGACGTTTTCGTAGCGCAGCGTCAGCTTCGGCGACGGCACGGCAATGACCTTCTCGTCCTGGCCGGCATTGTCTTCCATCACCAGCACGCCGATCGGCCGCACATTGATGACGCAGCCCGGCACCAGCGCGCGGGTGTTGCAGACCAGAACGTCGATCGGGTCGCCGTCGCCCGACAACGTGTGCGGCACGAAGCCGTAATTGCCGGGGTAGCGCATCGACGTATGCAGGAAACGGTCGACGAACAGCGTGCCGGCCTCCTTGTCCATCTCGTACTTGATCGGCTCGCCACCGATCGGCACCTCGATGATGACGTTGATGTCCTCGGGCGGGTTCTTTCCGATGGCAATGGCTTCGATTCGCATGGCTTAAATCCCTCTCTCGATGTCCAAGATCGATAGCGGGCGGCGCGGCATGGTGCAATGCGGCGATTGGTGCGAAGCGCTAACGGAAGCGCACGGTTTATGATGATTTGTAACCGAGACCGGTCATTCCCAGACGAAGGCGACCTTCTTGAGCGCCCTCTGCTCGAAAATCTCGACGCCTTCGGCGACGTCACGGCCACCCGCGCCGGCATAGAAGGAAAGTGCGTTCTGGTTGTCTTCCAGCGCCCACACCACCATTCCCTTCAGCCCGTGGTCGGCAAGCCGCGCCCGCGCCGCCTTGAACAGCCGGCTGCCGAGCCCGATGCCCTGATATTCCGGACGCAGGTAAAGTTCGTAGATTTCGCCCTGTTGCTTCAGCTCGCGGGCGCGGTTCTTGCCGATCGTGGCATAGCCGGCGATGGTGCCGCCGATCTCGACCACCAGAACGGTGGCGGCGCGGCGGATGGCGTTGGCCCACCAGTCGGCGCCGCGGCGGTTGATCATCGAGGTCAGCGAGCGATGCGGGATGATGCCGGAATAGGCGCCCTCCCAGGCCAGCTGGTGCACGTCGGCAATGGCGCCGGCGTCGCGCGGTTCGGCTTTCCTGATGTCGATGCTCAGCGTATTCATGATTTGTTAACCATAAACCCGCATCGGCCATTTGCAAGAGTCGAGGTCAGCCCGCCGACCGCTTTCTCACAGCCGATCGCGACACTGCTGACAATGGGCAAAGCCTGCCTGGAAAACGCGCCCAGCCGGCGCGGTCAGGCGTCCGTCCGGGTAGCGCGTGCAGGCTCTTCAGATCTCGACGAGATGATCGTCCAGCTCATTGGCGTCGCCCGACGTCACCGGGAAATGCTCGGCCAGCACCGCGCCGACCTGCCCGATCGCCTTGACGAAGCCGTCGGCGAGCCGGTCGTCACCGGCATGCTGCAGGAGATCGCGCACCACGCCGTCCCAGACATGCTGGCCGACCTTGCTGTCGATGCCCGAATCGGCGACCACTTCGGCATAACGCTCGGCGATCGACACGAAGACCAACACGCCGGTGCGCGCCGTGGTGCGGTGGACATTGCGGGCGAGGAACTGCCTGAGCGCATTGTGATGTGCCGCCTGATAACGCTGCCGGCGCGGCACCAGATGGATGCGCAAGCCCGGCAGCGCCCACAAAAGCACCAACACCGAGGCCAGTGCCAGCAGTTGGACAATGACGAAATGCGGCAGCCGGATCGACAGCCACCAGGCTTCCAGCCCATAAGCGACGGCGAGGCTGGCAATCAGCATGCCCGATGTCGCCATGAAGGCGGCGGGAAAGAAATAGCCGTCGCTGGCATGCGCAACGACGCAGTAGATCTCGCCGTCGGTTTTGGCCTCGGCCGCGCGGATCGCGGTGGCGATGCGCTCATGGTCCTGTGGGCTGATCGGTCGTGTTGCCATCTTCTCTCACCAGCTCCCTGAAGACCCGCCACCGCCAGACGAACCGCCGCCGCCTGAAAACCCGCCGCTGCTTGAGCCCGAAGACCAGCTGCTGCCCGAACTTCCCGATGACCATCCGCTGCCCGACGACGAACTTGTTGTCCAGCTGCTGGAGCCCGAGGACGATCCGCTCGGCCCCTGGCCGTAGCGAAAGGTCATGCCCAGCCATTTATACACGCCCGGCGACAGCTTGGTGCCGAAGATCGGCGGCAGGAAGGCCATCGCCAGGCCGCCGAAGAACATCGCCGCCCACAGGATCAGGAAGACCGCGACGACGGGATCGATGGGCGTGCTGCGGTCGGCCGGGTTGCGCTTGCCGCGCGCCTCCAGTTCTTCCGGGTTGCCTTCCAGCACCATGACCATGTCGTCGACGGCCTTGGAAATGCCGCCGGAGAAATCACCGGCGCGGAACGCCGGCACCATGTCGTTTTCGATGATCAGTTTGGTGTGCAGGTCGGTCAGCGTGCCTTCCAGCCCGTAGCCGACCTCGATGCGCATCTTGTGGTCGTTCTTGGCCACCAGCAGAAGCACGCCGTTGTTTTCGCCGGCCTGGCCGAGTTTCCAAGAGCGGAACAGCCGGTTGGCGTAGGGTTCGATCTCCTCGCCGTCGAGGCTGTTGATCGTGGCGACGACGATCTGGTCGGAGCCTTTGGTCTCGAAATCCGCGAGCTTCTGAGTCAGTGCCGCCTTGGTCGCGGCGTCGATAATACCGGCATTGTCGACCACCCGCCCGGTGAGTGCCGGCAGGTCTGCCGCCAAGGCTACAAACAGCATGGTGAGCATCGTCAACAGGGCGATGCCGATCGTCGCGGCTGCGCGGCCAGGTCTTGGCGGATTGAAGACGCGTACTGTCATGCCGTCACCAGTTCCCCTCAACCACCATGACTGTCCTCAATCACCATGATCATGTCGTCGACCGCTTTGGAAATACCGCCGGAGAAATCCCCGGCGCGGAAGGCCGGCACCATGCCTTCAATGATCCGTGTGGCGTGCTGGTTGGTGAGCGTGGCTTCCAGCCCGTGGCCGACCTCGATGCGCATCTTGCGGTCGTTCACGGCCACCAGCAGAAGCACGCCATTGTTCTTGGCCTTCTGGCCGAGCTTCCAAGCGTTGAACAGCCGGGTGGCGTAAGGCTCGATCTCCTCGCCGTCGAGGCTGGGAACCGTCGCGACGACGATCTGGTCGGAGCCTTTGGTCTCGAAATCGGCCAGTCTTTGGGTGAGCGCCGCCTCGGTCGCGGCATCGATGATGTCGGCATTGTCTACCACGCGTCCCGCGAGGGCGGGCAGCTCCGCTGCCAGCGCCGCGACGCTGACGAGCAAGACCAGCAAGGCAGCGCCGGTCATCGTGGCGAAGCGGCCATGCCAGGGATTGGCGATGCGTGTGGTCATCTCTTCACCAGCTTCCCGAGGAGCCGCCGCCGCCGGACGAACCGCCGCCGCCGGAAAAGCCGCCACCACCGCTTGAACCCGACGACCAGCCGCCCCCGCCCGAAGACCCGCCGCCGCTGGACGACCGCCGGCCCGGCTCGAATGTCATGCCGAGCCAGCGATAGCGGCCGGGACCGAGCTTTCTGCCGAAGATCGGCGGCAGGATGGAGGCAGCCATGCTGCCGAGGAAGATGATCGCCCAGATGCTGATGAAGACGGCGAAGAACAGATTGTCGGTATTGATGGGCGGGTTCTGGTTGCGCTCGCCGCGCGCCTCCAATTCCTCCGGATTGCCTTCCAGCACCATCACCATGTCGTCGACGGCCTTGGAAATGCCGCCGGAGAAATCGCCGGCGCGGAACGCCGGCACCAAGTCGTTTTCGATGATCAGCTTGGTGTGCAAATCGGTCAGCGTGCCTTCCAGCCCATAGCCGACCTCGATGCGCATCTTGCGGTCGTTCGGCGCCACCAGCAGCAGCACGCCGTTGTTTTCCTTGGCCTGGCCGAGCTTCCAGAAGCGGAACAGCCGGTTGGCGTAAGGCTCAATCTCCTCGCCGTCGAGGCTGGGGATGGTTGCGACGACGATCTGGTCGGAGCCTCTGGTCTCGAAGTCGGCGAGTTTCTGGGTGAGCGCGGCTTTGGTGCCTGCATTGATGATTCCGGCATTGTCGACGACGCGGCCGGTCAGCGCGGGGAGGTCGGCGGCGAAGGCGGTGAGGGGCAGGAAGACGGCCAGAAAGGCGAGAAGAACACCAAGGTTGGCGTTCCTTCGCGTCCCCCTCTGTCCTGCCGGACATCTCCCCCTCGAGGGGGGAGATTGGCAATCTCGCTGCCGACGCTCAGCCGGCAACGCTGATAATTGGCGCAAGGACAGAAGACAGCTGATCTCCCCCCTTGAGGGGGAGATGTCCGGCAGGACAGAGGGGGGTGTGAAGGAACGCAAGGCTGGCAAAGGCCAAGCTCACCCAGACGTCATCACCCGCCCTGCTTCGTGCCGAAATCGACCTTCGGCGGCTGCATCTTGTCTTCTTCGACGGTGAAGTTGGCGAAGGGCTCGTTGCTGCGGAACCAGAAGGTTGCCCATAGCACCGACGGAAAGGTCCTCAGCGTCAGATTGTAATCCTTGACCGCCAGGATGTAGTCGCGCCGCGCCACGGCGATACGGTTCTCGGTGCCTTCGAGCTGCGCCTGCAGCGCCAGGAAATTCTGGTTGGCCTTGAGGTCGGGATAGGCCTCCGACACCGCGATCAGCCGCGACAGCGCGCTGGTCAGCCCTGATTGCGCATCCTGGAACTTCTTGAGCGCTTCGGGGTCCTTCAGCGTTTCCGGCGTCACCGTGATCTGCGTTGCCTTGGCGCGCGCCTCGACCACCGCATCGAGCGTGTCCTTTTCATGCGAGGCATAGCCCTTCACCGTCTCGACCAAATTGGGAATGAGGTCGGACCGACGCTGATACTGGTTCAGCACCTCGCTCCATGCCGCCTTGGCGTTTTCCTCCGCCGTCGGGATGGTGTTGAAGCCGCAGCCGGCGAGCAGAGGCAGCACGACGGCCATCATCAGCACGGCCGGCAGACTGCGGAAAGGGAAGGCAAGGCGCTGGGCAAACATGGTGAGGTCCCTCGACAGAAGTTGCATGCGAAGCATTAGCACAATCCGCGCTCAAGAAAATGTCTGCCGCTGGCGCGCATTCATGCGCCGGCGAGGCCCTGTGATTGATCGCGCGAACACGGTATGGTTGCCGGCAAACAGGACAGGACCATGGCGGAAGGCCGCGACGATGACAGCGAATCGCGCCGCATTATCGAGCGCGTGGCGAACGAGGGCGGCCTTGGCGGCGCATCGCTGGTGTCACGGGCAGCGAAAGGCGCGCGCGATCATGTTACCGCAGCGGAGGCCGACCGATCCGATCCGATCGAGGTCTGGGGCACCCGCATCGGTCGCGCACTTGGGCTCATCGTCGCCCTCGGCCTTTTGATCTGGCTCGTGTACTACGTCTCCCGGGGTAGCTAGACCATGATCCTGACAAGTAGGAACCGGTTTTCTCGGACAAACGGGAACCGTTTTGTCCGGAGATCATCCTCCAACCAAAGAGATAGATCAGGATGACGATTCAACGAAAAATGATCCGTATCTAGGATTTTCCATGAACAGCGAAAAAGCCGACGCGCCGCGCGCGGTCATCGTCATTTCCAGCCATGTCGCCCGCGGCTCGGTCGGTAACCGCGCCGCCGTGTTTGCGCTGGAGACGCTGGGCTTTCCGGTGTGGGCGGTACCGACGGTCATCTTGCCCTGGCATCCGGGCCATGGCCGCGCCACGCGCATCGTGCCGCCGCTCGACCAGTTCAAGGCGCTGATGGCCGATCTCGAGCGCGCGCCCTGGCTGGGTGAGGTCGGTGCGGTGCTGTCGGGCTATCTCGGCGAGGCCGGCCAGGCCGACGCCGTCGCTTCGCTGGTCGCGGCCATCAAGGCCAAGACGGCGGACGCGATCTATATATGCGATCCGGTGATGGGCGATTCCGGCGGGCTCTACGTGCCCGAGCTGACGGCCGCCGCCATGCGTGATCGACTGATGCCGATCGCCGACATCGCCACCCCCAACCGCTATGAGCTGGAGTGGATGGCCGGCGCGCCCTTGCCCGATCTGAAATCCGTGATCTCGGCCGCCCTCCATGCCGGACCGTCAACAATGCTGGTGACGTCGGCACAGTCGATGATGACCGGCGGCACCGGCAATCTGCTGCTTGACGGCACCCAGGCGCTGCTGTCCGAACACCGCCTCATCGACAAGCCGCCGAATGGCCTCGGCGACCTGACTGCGGCCGTCTACCTCGCCCGCATCCTGTCGGGGCAGCCGCCGATCAAGGCGCTGCAATCGACCACCGCCGCCGTCTACGAAATCCTGGCGCGAACCGCCAAGCGTGGCGGCGACGAGCTGCAGCTTGAAACCGATGCCCAGAGCCTGTCGCACCCGATGGCGATGGTGCAGCTGCGCCACCTCACCCATCCGGGGCGGGACCGCCGGGCGTGACCTCGACCGTGGTCGTCGGCGTAGACGGCTGCAAGGCCGGCTGGATCGCCGTCCGCCGCGATCTGGACGCCGCGCCGTCAGTCCGCGTCTTTCCCAGCTTTGCGGCCCTGCTCGACGCCTTGCCCGCCGATGCGACAGTGGCCGTCGACATGCCGATCGGCCTGCCGGACGTCTCGCAAAGAGGCGGGCGCGGGCCGGAGACCTTGGTACGGCCAATGCTCGGAGCACGGCAATCCAGCGTCTTCTCTATCCCGTCCCGCGCGGCCCTCTACGCCGACATCAGCGACTTCACCACGGTCGAGGCCTGGTATGAGGCGCATCGGCGCGCCAGCGAGGTGGCCAGGGCGACCTCCGATCCGCCACGCGGCGTCTCGATCCAGGCCTTCGGCATCTTTGCCAAGATACGCGAGATCGACGCGCTGCTGATCGCACGTCCGCAACTGCGCCGCCGCGTCTTCGAATCGCACCCCGAAGCGGCCTTCTGCCGGCTGAACGGCGAAAAACCGATGACGCTGCCGAAGAAGATCAAGGGCGCAGTCAATCCTGCCGGGATGGAAGAGCGCAAGGCACTGCTCTGCCGGCACGGCTATACCAGAGCTTTCCTTGGCCAGCCGCCGCAACGCGGTGCTGCCGCCGACGATTTCCTCGACGCCGCAGCGATGATGCTGATTGCCGGACGCATTGCCGGCGGCGAGGCAAAGCCGTTTCCCGACCCGCCGCTTGCCGACCGTTTGGGCATTCCCCTGGCGATCTGGGCGTGAGGCAAGCGGCGAGCCATGCGTGCGGCATGGCGATTTGCGACGAAGCCATCCGCAATTCGGCATTGCCCGCGACGGGCATTTGCCGTTAGAGCCTTTCTAACTTGAAATGAGCTGCCGTCGCTAACCCCGAAAGGCTTCATCCCTAGCCCATGCCCCATCTCCCCGAACATCTTTGGACCGGCTACCGCAACTTCATGAATGGCCGCTATCTCACCGAGAGCGGACGCTATCGCGAGCTCGCCCGCGAAGGGCAGGCGCCCGAAACCATGATCGTTGCCTGCTGCGATTCCCGCTCTGCCCCCGAGGCGATCTTCGACGCCGGTCCGGGCGAACTGTTCGTCCTGCGCAATGTCGGCAATCTGGTGCCGCCCTATGCGCCGGACGGCGAGTTCCACTCGACCTCGGCCGCGCTCGAATTCGCCGTGCAGAGCCTGAAGGTTAAAAACATCGTGGTGATGGGCCATGGCCGCTGCGGCGGCATCCGCGCCGCGCTCGACACCAATTCGGCGCCGCTGTCGCCCGGCGACTTCATCGGCAAATGGATGAGCCTGATCGCGCCGGCGGCCGAAACCGTTTCGTCCAGCACGTTCATGACGGCAACCGAACGGCAGACGGCGCTGGAGCGTATTTCCATCCGCTATTCGATCGCCAATCTCAGGACCTTCCCTTGCGTCTCCATCCTCGAAGGCAAGGGGCGGCTGTCGCTGCATGGCGCCTGGTTCGACATCTCGACAGGCGAGCTCTGGGTGATGAACAAGGACACTGGCGACTTCGAGCGGCCGGATTTGACGTAGACCCATGATCCCGAAAAGTGGGAACCGGTTTTCGGATAAGGGCATGGTCAAATAAGAGGAGGGAAGAATGCGGGTTTGGCGTGCGATCGCTTTCGCCGTAGCGGCGCTGCTGATTTCGCTCGTCCCTGCCCGCTCCGATGACGGCGCCATTATCGACCGCTGGTATTCGGCGCTGCTGGTCGCCGATCGCACCGAATTGTCGGACCTGCTCGCCGACGATGTCCGCATCAAGCTCGACGATCTCGGCGTCGTGCAGTCGAAGCAGGAGTTCATCGCGTCGATCGACGAATGGAAGGGCGCGGTCGCCGGCGCCGCAATCCGGCATCGCGTCGAAAAGAGCGAGGCCGGCGTCACCACTGTCATCGCCTGCTATGATTTCCCCAACAATGACATGCTGATGCAGGAAACGTTCGCCGTCACCGGCAACCGCATCACCGCCAGTTCGCAAGCGGCGATCGCGGAAAATTGCGACGGCTTCTGACGCGGGCTTGAACGGCCGCGCTGTTGCGCCGCGCCAGTCATCGCCCTACATCGGTCAGCAAGCTCCGCCAATCATCGAAAGATCCCCCATGCCGTCCACGAAAACCGTCGATCTCGCCGCCCATCCGCTGACCAAATGGCAAGGGCCGCTCGGCCTGCCGGATTTTGCCAGCATCGGCGACGATGATTTCTCCTCGGTGTTCGACGCGGCGCTGAAGGCACATGAGGCCGAAATCGATGCGATCGCCGGCAACAAGGATGCGCCGACCATCGAGAATACGCTGGCAGCCCTCGAGCTCGCCGGTGAGCCGCTAGACCATGTTTCGTCGATCTTCTGGTGCCGGGCCGGCGCCCACACCAACGATGCGATCCAGGCGCTGGAGCGTGAGATCTCGCCGAAGATGTCGCGGCATTTCTCGGCGATCTCGATGAACGAGAAACTGTTTGCCCGCATCGACGACCTCTACCAGCGCCGGGAGACGCTAAAACTCGACGCCGAGACGCTGCGGGTGCTGGAGAAGACCTGGAAAGGCTTTGTGCGATCGGGCGCAAAACTCGACGCCGACGGCAAGAAGCGGCTGGCCAACATCAGCGAGGAGCTGTCCTCGCTCGGCACCACTTTCGGCCAGAACGTGCTGGCCGACGAGCGCGACTGGGCGCTGTTCCTCGACGAGGCTGATCTTGCCGGCCTTCCGGACTTCGTGAAGAGTTCGATGGCCGAAGCCGCCGAGACGCGCGGCCAGAAGGGCCGCTACGCCGTCACTTTGTCGCGCTCAATCTATGAGCCGTTCACGACCTTTTCTGAACGCCGCGATCTGCGCGAGACCGCTTTCCGCGCCTTCACCATGCGCGGCCAGAATGGCGGCGCCAGCGACAACACCGCAGTGGTGCGCGACATGCTGAAATTGCGCGCCGAAAAGGCCAGGCTGCTCGGCTATGCCTCGTTCGCCGCGCTGAAGCTCGACGACACCATGGCCAAGACGCCGAAGGCGGTGCACGACCTCCTCGACCCGGTCTGGGAGAAAGCGCTGGAGAAGGCCGCCGCCGACCAGAAGGAGCTGGAGCGGCTGTCGACCAAGGCAGGCAGCAACGAAAAATTCGCCGCCTGGGACTGGCGCTTCTACCAGGAGAAATTGCGCGCCGAAAAATTCGACTTCGACGAGGCGGAACTGAAACCCTATCTGCAACTCGACCGGGTCATCGACGCCTGCTTCGACGTCGCCACAAAACTGTTCGGCATCACTTTCGAGGAGAAGAAGGGCATCGCCGCCTGGCATCCCGACGCGCGCGTCTTCGTGGTGAAGAACGCCGATGGCAGCGAGCGCGGCCTGTTCCTCGCCGACTATTTCGCCCGATCCTCGAAGCGTTCTGGCGCCTGGATGAGCGCGCTGAAGTCTGGCTACAAGCTTGGGGATGGCTCAAAGCCGGTGATCTATAACATCATGAACTTCGCCAAGCCGCCGGCGGGGGAAGCGGCGCTGCTGTCGGTCGATGAGGCCAAGACCCTGTTCCACGAATTCGGCCATGCTTTGCACGGCATGCTGACCGACGTCACCTGGCCGTCGGTGGCGGGCACCTCGGTTTCCCGCGATTTCGTCGAACTGCCTTCGCAGCTCTACGAGCACTGGCTGACGGTGCCCGCAGTGCTGGAAAAGCATGCGCTGCATGTTAAGACCGGCAAGCCGATGCCGAAGTCGCTGCTCGACAAGATGCTGGCCGCCCGCACGTTCGGCGCCGGTTTCGCCACGGTCGAGTTCACAGCGTCGGCGCTGATCGACATGGCGTATCACGCGCGGCCGGATGCGCCGGCGGAACCGCTGCGTTTCGAAGCCGAAACGCTGGAAAAGCTTGATATGCCCGACACCATCGCCATGCGTCATCGCACCCCGCATTTCGGCCATATCTTCTCAGGCGACGGTTATTCAGCCGGCTACTATTCCTACATGTGGTCGGAAGTGCTCGACGCCGACGCCTTCGCCGCCTTCGAGGAGACCGGCGATCCCTTCAACCCGGCGCTGGCGGAACGGCTTCGGAAGAATATCTATGCCGCCGGCGGGTCGAAGGATCCGGAGGAGCTGTACACGGCGTTCCGCGGCAAGATGCCTTCGCCGGAAGCGATGATGGTGAAGCGGGGATTGGTGTAGCGCGGCTTTCCCTTCTCCCCCTGTGGGAGAAGGTGGATCGGCGCGAAGCGCCGAGACGGATGAGGGGTGTTCCAGGGAACGCCGACGCCTCACTCCGCTGGAACACCCCTCATCCGTCGCCTGCGGCGACACCTTCTCCCACAAGGGGAGAAGGTGAGCCTATACTGCCCAAGGATCCGCCACCCTGGGCCACACCGGCCGCGTCAATTTCTTGTAATCCGTCACCGCCGGATTGCTCGGATACGAACTCGGCGCTGAGACATAAATAATCTCCGCCGCGATCCGTTCAAAGCCGGCGTAGAAATGGTTGGTCGACTTGATCAGCAATATGTCCTTCGACAACGGATCGACGCCGATGTTGGAGAAAATATCCGGCTCGAAGGTCTGCGTGCGGTTGGTGTTGAGGATGATGTCGACCTCCGTGCCCTCGATGCGCACCAGCGCCGTTGGTCCGAGCGTCACCCGGCTCGGCCCGAAGCTCTGCCAGCCCTCGGGGACGGCTTTCAACACCTTGACGCGCGCATCGATCGGTTCGCCGGCCAGCGGCCCGGCCTTGCCGCCGAAGCGCAGGTCGATGACGGCGCCTTCGCCTGCCGCCTGGCAAAATGTGACGGCGATCGGGTCCCAGATCGTCGCCACGCCAAAATTGTCAACGCCCTGTTCCAACATGGCGCGCAGCACAACGGTACCGTCGCCGGCGACGCCACCGCCGGGATTGTCCCAGATGTCGGCAATCACAACCGGCTTGCCGGGGTTTCCCTTGCGCACGGCCAGTGCCCGCGCGATGCCATCCTCGGTGTTCAGCATCGTCATCGCCGTCCTTTCGCGTATGGCGTAAAGCTCGCGCCCGAGCCTCTCCGCCAGCGCATCGCCCTTGGCCTTGTCATTGTCGGTCACGACCAGGATGCGCGTGCCCATTTCCGGCACGTCCGCCGCCATGAAGCCGTGGATGACCGAGACCGACAGCACGCCGTGCTTGCCGTGCAGCGCCTTGATGCGGTCGACGAAGGAGCGCATCGGCTCGCGGCTGGTCGGCAGCACCTGGATCATGCGGCAGTCGAAGGTCGAGATCACCGGCTTGATCTCGTCGCGCGCCGCCGCCAATCCAAGCTCGACGACATGTTCGCCGCGCTCATAGAAGTCGGTGTGCGGGAATTCGAGGAAATAGGCCATGACATTGCATGCCGCGACGCGCTTTGGGGTCAGATGACTGTGCGGGTCGAGCTCCACCGCGATCACCACGTCGGGCCCGACGATTGCGCGAACCCGTTCCAGCAGATCGCCTTCGCAATCGTCATAGCCTTGCGCCACCATGGCGCCGTGCAGGCCGAGGATGACGGCGCCGACCGGCAAGGCTGCCTTCAACTGGCCGAGAATCTCGTCGCGCAACGCCTCATAGGTCTGCCGCTGCACCAGCCCGCCCGGCTCCGCCCAGGTGGCGGTGCCTTCGATGACGGTCAGCCCTTCGGCAGCCGCACGCCGGCGCAGCGCGACCATCGGCGAGGAGCACAAGGTCGGCGTGTCTGGATGCTTGCCCGGCCCGGCATAGAACGCCATCTCGAACGACGCCCGGTCGGTCGGCACCGGCGAGAAGGTGTTGGTTTCGGTCGCCAGCGAGGCGGTGAAGATGCGCATGAAAGCTCCGTTGTGAATGGCGCCGTTATTTGACCGCCCCGAGCGCCAGCCCGCGGACGAGATAGCGCTGCAGCCAGATGAACAGAATCGCCACCGGCAGCGTCGCCAGCAGCGTCGCCGCCATTACATGGTGCCATTCGATCGTGTAGCGGCCGGCGACCAGCGAGAACACCTGGATCGGCAGCGTGTAACTTTCCTGGCTGCGCAGCATTGTGAGCGCAACGACGAACTCATTCCAGGCGTTGATGAAGGTGAAGATGGCGGTGACCGCGATTGCCGGCAGGCAAAGCGGCAGAAACACTTTTCGCAAGGTCAGCCAGCGGCCGGTGCCCTCCATCCACGCTGCTTCCTCGAGATCGCGCGGGATGGTGTCGAAATAACTCTGCAGCATCCACACGGTGAAGGCGACGTTGAAAGCCATGTAGATGACGCCGAGCGCCGTCGTCGATTCGATCAGGCCCCAGGCGGCCATCAGCCGGAACAGGCCAAGCACCAGCACGATCGGCGAGATCATCTGCGAGATCAGCAGGAACTGGCGGAAGGCGCCATACCCGGCAAAGCGAAACCGCGACATGGCATAGGCGGCCGGCACCGAGATCAGGATGGCGCCGACGGTGGCGATAACCGAGACATAGAGCGAATTGGCTAACGCCTGGCCGAATCCCGTCGCCACCCACATGTCGGCAAAATTCGACCAGTGGAATTCGCTTGGCCACCAGGTCGGCGACAGCACCTCCTGCCGCGGCTTGACCGCGGTCAAAAACATCACCGCGAAGGGGAAGATCGTCACCACGAGCAGCGGCGAAAGCAGCAGCCAGGCGATGATCGTGCGCTTCAGCTTGGGCGTCATGTACGCTGCTCCCGCATGGCGAGGCGCACATAGATCATGGTGAAGATCAAAAGGATGGCGAACATCAGCAGCGATACCGCCGAGGCCTCTCCAAGCTTGCCGATGCGGAAGGCCAGTTTGTAGAGGTGGGTGACCAATATGTCGGTCGAGTTGGCCGGCCCGCCCTGCGTCATCACCCAGATGATCGGGAAGGAATTGAAGACGTAGATGGTGTTGAGCACGATGGCGATGTTGATGAACGGCTTCAGCAGCGGAAAGGTGATCTCGCGAAACTGCTGCAGCGGCGTCGCCCCTTCCAGGGCGGCCGCCTCGTATAGATCGTCCGGGATTGATGACAAGCCGCCGAGGAAGATCGTGGTGGTGAAGGGCACCGTCACCAATATGCCGATCAGCACCTGCATCGGAAAGGCGGTCTCGGCGCGCGCTAGCCACTGGATGTTTTCATGGATCAGGCCGAGCCCGATCAGCGCCGAATTCAGCATCCCGCTTTCGCCGTTGAGCGCCCAGCGCCAGACCACCGCCGTCATCGTCAGCGACACCGCCCAGGGCAGCATGATGATGACGCGGGCAATGCCGCGGCCGTAGAAATCGGTATTGAGGATCATCGCCACGGGAACGGACAACAGCAGCGCGCCGCCGACCACCAGCACGGTCCATACGCCGGTGCGCCAGAGTGCCGCCAGGAAATCGGGATCGGCGAGGAAGGCGGAATAATTGGCGAAATCGTTGAAGTCCCGCAGCTGCCCAAAACGGCTGACATCATGCGTCGATATCTGGATCAGGTCCCAGACCGGCCAGAAGATGACGACTGCGGCCAGAAACAGGCTGGGCAAGGTCAAGAGATAGGGCAGGTAGCGATTTTGCATCGGCCGGATTCGTACCGCGTTGGACATAAGTGGCGCTGGCGTGCCAGCTCGGATCAATCTCGCATATCGGTCTAAGGCAGCGCTTCAGGGTTTGAATCTCCTGCGGACGTTTGCGCTGTCCCTCACCTGCCTGCCCATCCTCCGCAACGGTTGCGGAAGGGAGCCCTTCCTCTCCCCCGTCGATCGGGGGAGAGGTGGGGCGCGAAGAAACAAAGAAGAGGGGGGGAGGGACGGGGGGGGCGAGGCGGGGGTGTATGCACCAATGGCGGGCCGACGTGGGTGCTTTTG